>JBBSUS010000528.1:0-2715 GCA_038234195.1 Hyphomicrobiales bacterium
CGAAGGCGATCCCCGACATGGACCCCCTCGAGCCGTGAACCGTTACGAACTGGCCCGAGAGGATTTCGCGCTCCGCCTAATGCGGCGCGCGTTCTTCCGCCGGTTCGCGGCCGCCGAGGCGCCGGTGCGAGGGTCCAGCGACGAGGCGCTGCTCCTGCGCCATTTGATGGACGCCGATGACCTCGCTTATGCAGGAGCCTGGCTGATGGCGATGCGCTGGATCAGCCGGGAGCCGCGATGGCTGCAGCCCTGGCTCGTGAAGATGTTCGACCGAATGATCAGCTGACGACGAACCAGAGCCGGCGACACCCGCTGTCGCCGGCCTTCCTTCGATGCCGGGAGCGAATGCCGGGACAAGAGCCACCTTGTCTCCCACCGCCGAAAGGCGCCAACCGCTTCGGGATTACCGCGTCGGATGCGCAGCGATCGCGGCCACCAGACGACATAGAACCACCCGATCCTCACCTCTTTCGCCTGGGCGAACCTCGCCATCGAGACCGCGCCTTGCCCGCCGCACAGCACCGAGCACAGCGCGATCACCAGGAGTTCGTGGAAATCATGCAGTTCGGCATTGCCGGTG
This sequence comes from Hyphomicrobiales bacterium, assembly GCA_038234195.1. Taxonomy (GTDB): domain Bacteria; phylum Pseudomonadota; class Alphaproteobacteria; order Rhizobiales; family Rhizobiaceae; genus Aurantimonas. The sequence continues at coordinate 581 of JBBSUS010000528.1, forward strand.
CGCGGATCATCAAGTCCTTCCCAGCAGGCGACGAATTCTTCCACGGCATCCCTCCCAAGGGCGAAAATCCGCCGTCCAAGCGAAGAATCCATCGCAACCGCAAACGCAAGAGAACAATCAGACTACAGAAATTTCCAAATACGATTCCCCTGGTCATCATGGTAACAACAGCAGAATCCGTCGACGACCGACGCCGCCCTCTCACGGTTCTCTGCGGCAAGCAGCCCAGCCGGCCCTTGGCGTCAATGCGAAGAAGGTGCCGATCACGGCTCTGCTAGCACTACTTTGGCAGAGTTGGTTTGTCGTCGATCACCATTGGCTTATGGCAATGCGGGCATTGGGCAGGCGGCGGTCGCGCTTGAAAGCGGCACGCCTATTCCGCCTTGATCCTAACGCTTCGTTAACCCTACCGGTGCATGAATGATGCAACGCAAAATCGTGGGGGGTCGATCCGCTCCGACGCCATTCTTTCAACGAATTCATTCGTGAAAGCACACAAGGGGTTAACGGGGCTTGTCGACACATCGGTTTCCTACGGGGCTCCCATCGGGCCTTTTACGGGTACCGACCCGATCGACTGAAGACCTGTGGTTTCGCAAGGCGTGGATTTCGCCTTGGAGGCCCACATTGTAGGATATCTGGGGACATGAACGCAGACGTCGTTCAAGGCACGCTCGCGGCGGCAGGCACGGTTTCGCTTTTCGATCTGTTCTGGCAGGCGGGATTCATCGTCAAGCTGGTGATGGTTGGACTGCTCGGCGCGTCCATCTGGACCTGGGCGATCATCATCGACAAGTCGATGCGGTACGGTCGGTTCAATCGCCAGCTCAACAAGTTCGAGAGCAATTTCTGGTCCGGCCAGTCGCTCGAGGACCTCTATCACAATCTGTCCGAACGCAAGACGTCCGGCATGGGCGCACTGTTCGTTGCGGCTATGCGTGAGTGGAAGAAGTCCTTCGAGAAGGGTGCCCGCTCGCCGCTCGGCCTGCAGACCCGCATCGACAAGGCGATGGACGTGACGCTGGCCCGCGAGATGGACGAACTGGAATCGCGCCTGGGCTTCCTGGCGACGATCGGTTCGGCCGCGCCGTTCATCGGTCTGTTCGGCACGGTCATCGGCATCATGACCTCGTTCCAGGCGATCGCCGGGTCAAAGCAGACCAGCCTTGCCGTCGTTGCGCCCGGTATCGCCGAGGCGCTTCTGGCAACCGCCATCGGCCTCGTCGCCGCGATCCCTGCCGTCATCGCCTACAACAAGCTGTCGGCCGATGCGGGAAAGCTGGCAATGCGGCTGGAATCCTTCGCATACGAATTTTCCGCGATCCTGTCGCGGCAGATCGACGAGAAGCTGAGCTCGCGCTGAACCGAGCGCTTCACGTCGCCAGCGCTTTGCCGATCGTGCCGAAATTTCGGGCGAGCCGGCCAACGACCGGAAGGTTTTGAACGATGGGCATGTCCACCGGATCGAGGGGTGGTTCGGGATCGCGTCGCCGCGGTCGTGGCCGCAGCCGTCGCGCGCCGATGAGCGAGATCAACGTGACGCCGATGGTCGACGTCATGCTGGTGCTGTTGATCATCTTCATGGTGGCCGCACCGCTGCTGACAGTCGGCGTGCCGCTGGAACTGCCGAAGACCGAAGCGAAGGCGCTCAACGCCGACACCCAGCCGATCACCATTTCCGTCAAGTCTGGCGGCGAGGTATTTCTCAACGACAGCGAGGTGCCGATCGACGAGGTCGTTGCCAAGCTGCAGGCCGTCGCCAAGACCGGCTACGAGGAGCGCATCTTCGTGCGCGGCGACAAGTCCGCCGACTACGGCACAGTGATGCGGGTGATGGCCCGCATCTCGGCTGCCGGTTTCAAGAACATCGGTCTGGTGACCGATCAAGACGTCAACGCGTGAGCCGAACCAAGCGATAATGAAATCCGGTGTCGTCGCCTCAACAGTCCTGCATGCCGCGATCCTGACCTGGGGTCTGTGGTCGCTGACGGCGCCTGAGCCGCTGCAGGTGACCGACGCCGAATCGCTGCCGGTCGAACTGATCTCGCCTGAGGCCTTCTCCCAATCCATGAAGGGTGAGAAGAACGCGCCCAAGGCCGAGACGCCAGCACCCGCACCGACCAAGAAGCCGCAAA
>JBBSUS010000529.1:0-2707 GCA_038234195.1 Hyphomicrobiales bacterium
AAACGCTGCTGCCACGTCGCTGCCGCCTTCCAGCTCGAATGCGAAAAGGCCGGTTGCACCGGAGCACTGCCGCTTCCACAGATCGTGGTCGGCGAAGGATGGCAGGGCCGGATGCAGAACCGAGGCAACGCCCGGTCGCCCCTCGAGCCACTGCGCCAGTGCAAGGGCGGAGGACTGGTGGCGCTCCAGACGGATGCCCATGGTCTTCAGGCCGCGCAGGACAAGAAAGCAATCGTCGGGCGCCGCGTTGATGCCGAGCTGGTTCTGGGTCTCGCGCAGCCGGGTGATGGTTGCATCATTGGCGGAGACGCTGCCCATCATAACGTCGGAATGACCGCCCGGATATTTCGTCAGGGCGTGGATCGAAAGGTCGACGCCGTGGTCGAGCGGCCTGAGATAAAGCGGCGTCGCCCAAGTGTTGTCGATCATCGTCACCGCACCCCCGGCACGTGCCGCGTCGCAGACCGCGCGAAGATCCATCATCTCGAAGGTGTTCGAGCCGGGGGCCTCCAGGAGCACGACCCTGGTGTTCTCGCGCATGAGAGCCGCGATGTCGGCGCCGACATGAGGGTCGAAATACTCGATCTCCACACCCATGCGCTTGAGCACGCCATTACAGAAGGCCCGGGTCGGGTGGTAGACCGAGTCCACGATGAGACAGTGATCACCGCTCGACAGAAAGGCGAGGAGGGGGGTCGTCACCGCCGCGAGTCCGGATGGCACGAGGATCGTTCCCGCCGAGCCCTCCAATTCATCGATGGCCGCCTCTAGGGCTTTAGTCGTAGGCGTTCCGGATAGCCCGTAGGAATATTGCGCCGAGCGTCGATCCTTCAGCTTCGCTGTCGTCTCGAACAGCACTGTCGATCCATGGACGACCGGCGGATTGACGAAGCCGTGGAACCCCTGCGGATCATAGGGACCATGGACAAGGCGAGTGTTGATGCCGTTCTTTTCAGTGGAACTCATGGGATAGTTGCTCACTCTTAAGGCGTCCTGACTATTTACGCAGCGGACGCTGACGGGTTGGCTCGATTCGGTAGGCAAAAAGCATCAAATGCTTGACCTGCACAAATTTATGACATGTGATCGACCTGCTCGACGGGCGTGGAAGAAGCGCGATCGATCGAAAAGCTCGGTTTTTCGGTCCCGTTGAATAACAGCTAAAACCAAGAAAACCCAACGGGAAGGTATCCTGATGAAATTGAAGCTTCTGACCGCCATGCTCGGTCTCTCGATCGCGGGACTCTGCGTCGGGGGTGCCCAGGCGCAGGTGCTGAAGACGGTGAAAGATCGCGGCCAGCTGAAGTGCGGCGTGAACACCGGCTTGCCCGGCTTTGCATCGCAGAACGACAAGGGCGAATGGCAGGGTCTCGACATCGACTACTGCAAGGCCGTCGCGGCCGCGGTATTCGGCGACGCTTCGAAGGTCCAGTATTCGCCACTGTCAGCCGTGCAGCGCTTTCCGGCCCTGCAGAACAACGAAATCGATATGCTGGCCCGCAACACCACCTGGACGATGGATCGCGATACGACCCTCGGTCTCGCGTTCACCGGCGTCAACTATTATGACGGCCAGGGCTTCATGGTGAAGAAGAGCCTCAACGTCAGTTCCGCGCTGGAGCTTTCCGGCGCGACCGTCTGCGTCCAAAGTGGCACCACGACAGAACTCAACCTCGCGGACTATTTCCGGACCAACAAGATGGAATACAATCCGGTCGTCATCGAGGCCCAGAACGACGTGAACTCGGCCTACGACAGCGGCCGTTGCGACGTCTTGACGACCGATGCTTCCGGTCTCGCCGCTTCGCGCCTCGAGCTCAAGGAGCCCGACAACAACATGATCTTGCCGGAGATCATCTCCAAGGAACCACTCGGACCTTCCGTCCGTCAGGGCGATCCGCAGTGGTTCAACGTCGTCAAATGGGTCGGCTACGCGCTGCTCGACGCAGAGGAACTGGGCGTGACCCAGGCCAATGTCGAGGAGATGAAGACGTCCAACAATCCCGAGATCCGGCGTCTTCTGGGCGAGGACAAGGATTACGGCTCGTCGATCGGCCTTTCCAAGGACTGGGCGGTCAACATCATCAAGGCCGTCGGAAATTACGGCGAGATCTTTGAGCGCAACATCGGCGCCAACACGCCGCTCAAAATCCAGCGCGGCCAGAACGCGTTGTGGACCAAGGGCGGCTTGATGTACGGCATGCCCGTCCGCTGAGCCATCGGCTCCAGGAACACCCGGCGCGCCTTGCCGCGCGTCGGGACAATCCAGCATGGCAGCGGTGATCTGGTGTGGTGCATGTCACGCTTCAGCCCGTCGTCGAACGATGGCTTCGAGGATTTGAGATGACGGCCGAAAACCAATCGCTGCCGCGTTCGCGAAGTTCGGCGTCGGCGTCGGCGTTTAACGACCCGAAAATCCGTGGCATCGTCATCCAGGTTGTGCTCCTCGTCGCCATCATCGCCTTTGCGTGGTGGATCATCGACAACACGACGCGTAACCTCGCGGCCGCCAATATCGCTTCCGGATTCGGCTTCCTGAGTTCGCGCTCGGGCTTCGATATCGCGATCACTCCGTTTCCCTATTCGAGCAACGACACCTATGGCGAGGCGCTGTTGATCGGCCTCGCCAACACGCTGATCATCGCGGTCTCCGGAATCATTCTCGCAACGATCGTCGGGTTTCTTGTCGGCATCGGCCGGCTGTCGC
>JBBSUS010000530.1:0-2704 GCA_038234195.1 Hyphomicrobiales bacterium
GGCGACGCTCGCCACCTGGTTCAAGATCAAGGGCATCAACTATTCGATCTCCTCGGCCTGCTCGACCTCCAGCCATTGCATCGGCAACGCCGCCGAGATGATCCAGATGGGCAAGCAGGACGTCATGTTCGCCGGCGGCTGCGAGGATTTGCACTGGACCCTGTCGGTGCTGTTCGACGCGATGGGCGCCCTTTCCTCGGACTTCAACGACACCCCGTCGGTCGCCTCGCGGGCCTATGACAGGGCACGCGACGGTTTCGTCATCGCCGGCGGCGCGGGCGTTCTGGTGCTTGAGGAATACGAGCGGGCCAAGGCCCGGGGCGCCAACATCATCGCCGAACTCGTCGGCTACGGTGCCACATCCGACGGCGCCGACATGGTCGCGCCTTCCGGCGAGGGCGCGGTTCGCTGCATGAACATGGCGATCAAGGGCCTCAACGGCCCGATCGACATGATCAACCCGCACGCCACCTCTACCCCGGTCGGCGACCGGATGGAGGCGCAGGCAATCCGCCAGGTGTTCGGAGATACGATCCCGCCCATCGCGGCGACAAAATCGCTGACCGGCCACAGCCAGGGCGCCACCGGCGTCCACGAGGCGATCTATTCGCTTCTGATGATGAAACACGGATTCATCGCCAAGAGCGCGCATATCGACGAGCTCGATCCCGAGTTCGAGGGTCTTCCGATCACGATGGAGCGCGTCGACGGCGCGCGCATCGACCGGGTGCTGTCGAACTCCTTCGGCTTCGGGGGCACCAATGCGTGCCTCGCTTTCCAGCGCGTGGCGGACTGAACATTTTAGGGGACGACATGGCCGAACTGATGAAGGGAAAGCGGGGCCTGATCATGGGCGTCGCCAACCACAATTCCATTGCATGGGGCGCCGCCAAGGCGCTGGCGGCGCAGGGCGCGGAGATTGCACTCACCTATCAGGGCGAGGCGTTCGGCCGCCGCGTCAAGCCGCTCGCGGCCGAAATCGGATCGAAGCTGGTGATTCCCTGCGACGTCGAGGACGCGACGTCGCTGGACGCGGTGTTCAAGACGCTGAAGGACGAATGGGGCACGATCGACTTCGTTCTCCATGCCATCGCCTTCTCCGACAAGAACGAGTTGAAGGGCCTCTACGCCGATACGACGCGCGAGAACTTTGCCCGCACAATGATCATCTCCTGCTTCTCCTTCACGGAGGTTGCCAAGCGGGCAGCGGAGATCATGACAAATGGCGGCTCGATGGTCACCATGACCTATGGCGGGGCAACGCGCGTCATGCCGAACTACAACGTCATGGGTGTGGCGAAAGCGGCGCTGGAAGCTTCGGTGCGTTATCTCGCAGCCGACTACGGGCCGCGCAACATCCGCGTCAACACGGTCTCGGCAGGTCCGGTGCGCACGCTTGCCGGTGCTGGCGTCGCCGATGCGCGGCTGATGTTCAACTACCAGCGCCGGAACGCGCCGATGCGCCGCAACACGTCCATAGACGAGGTCGGCGGCGCAGTTCTCTATCTGATGTCCGAGTTATCGAACGGCGTGACAGGCGAAATCCACTATGTGGATTCCGGCTATAACATCATGTCGATGCCCTCGCTCGACGAACTGAAAGAGCAGGAGCAGCGCAGGGTCATCGTCGAGGGCGCTGGCAAAGTCGACGACTGAAGGTCGCCATTGCTGCAACCTGGGCTCTGGCCTGCGTGGTCGCGGTTTCCCGCTTCGGCCCGGGAACCTTGAATGATCTAATCCTCGGCTCGGGACCGCCCGGCTCGGACCTTCGCGACGTTGCGGTCGTGGACCCGACGATAGGGCTCGAACATCTCCACGATCCCCAAGGCGATGGCCTCGCGTAGAAGGGTGTCCAGCGGCTCGATCGGCGTATCTGCGGAGCCCGCAACGCGTTCTAACGCCTCCACATACGCCCTGGTCGCGGCGATCAGTTCTGGGCCGTAGCCTCCCGCCGCGATCCGCGCCTCGGCGCCGTGATTGGGCAGGATCGACGCCACGCCGAGCGCATCGAGGTGCTTCAGACCGGCCAGATGATCGGCCAGCCGTTCCGGCTCGGCGATATAGGTGATCGGGTCCTCGAGCGTGTCGCCGGCGAGCAACAGACCGGTTTCGGCGAGGTACAGCACCGTCCCGTCGCGGCTGTGGATGTCGAAAAAGCGGACTGTCACGTCCACGCCTCCGACCCGCAGCACCTCGCCATCGGCGACGGTTCGATTCGGCATCACAAACGGCGTAATTGGTGGAATGCCTGTCTCAAGACCGGCGCGGTTGGCCTCCAGCAGTTCGAAGGTCGCGGGCTGCGCCAGTATTTCGCAATCGGCAAAGGCAGCATTGCCCGCGACATGATCGGCATGCCAGTGGCTCAGGACGACGCGCGGGCGCGCGACACCCCTTTCCCGCAAGGTCGCCCGGATGACCTCGGCGTGGGGCACCGAAATGTGCGTGTCGTAGACCAGCGCCTCGCCGCAATCTACGATGGCATAGGTCGCCACGCCGAGTTCGTAGGCGCCGTCGTCGAACCAGTTGGGGTCGTTCCCGAACATGCGCCGGCCAAGGATGCGCCCGTCATAGAAGGCGATGATATGCGGTGCCGGCTCATGGATGCGCAAAGTCGCCGGGAGATCGGACGAGGGGTTCGTCGTAACATCTGGCATGTCGATCTTTCTGGCGAACGCTCGCCTCTTTGGGCCTGCGCGAGCGGCTA
>JBBSUS010000531.1:0-2697 GCA_038234195.1 Hyphomicrobiales bacterium
GCCGAGGGCGAGGCCGACATTCGCACCGTCGTCGATACGGCAAGGCTGCGCCCCGGCGCTAACGCCTTCCAGACCATCCTCAAAACCGTCAGCGTCTGACGGCCGAGGCAAGAAGCCGACGAGGGTGGGCAATTACGATTGCGGCGCCGTTTAACCACGCCGCCTGTCATTGGTTGCGATGAGAACCAAGGTCGTGCGTCATACGCCATTATGTCAATTGAGAAAGATGCACGATGGCCCTTAAGTGCAATAGCAAACTTGTCCGCCTTCTCTGTGGGCTTTGCCTGGCGGCTGCAGCAGTTCCCGGTGTCGCGCACGCAGCGTCCTATTCCGACCTGGTTGCGCAAGGCTACAGAACCAGCACTTTGACCAAGAGCCGGGGCGGCTCGCCTGGCTGGATCGTCAGCGGCGGCGGGAAGAAGTATTTCTGCCGGTTGGGCGCATCCGTCGTGCTTTCGGGGAAAAACGGCATGGTGTCGATCACGTCGTCCGGCCGACAGATCAGGTTGAACAAGTCCGCCTACGAAAAGGCTACTGGCGGCTCGGACGCCTCTCTTCCGCATCTGGAGAACCTGAAAGCGGGACGGCCAAGACCGCGGGACGTTAGGCCCTGCGTCACCTACTGATCGGCGGTACGAGCCGGCGCCCCTTTTCGATGGCGCAAAGTCGGATTTCAAATTCGGATGATTCTTTTCTTCATCGATCGCAAGGCATCGGGCACATTGAGATCGTTTCCGGCGTATATTCGATCAGCGATCTCATCGACGCCTTTTCCGTCTCGCGGCCGACCATCTATTGCACGCTTCAGCGAACGCCCGGCCGCAAGCCACTTTCACAAACCGAGCGTCAGAGTGAGAAGGCTGCGGCGAAGGCGGTAGGGAAAGGGGCTCAGGATGCCGATCAAGCCGCAGCTGCACCGCTTCTATCCGACCAACTGACCGCAACTTTCCCATTCGATCCGCTTTCGTCGCGCCAAGGGCTGCTGCGAGCATTGCGGCCGCCCGCAATGCGAAATCGTCCACCACTTGGGAAACGGTTGTTTGTACGATCGAGAGATCGAGCACTGGCAGGACGGGAAGGGCAGGAGGCTTCGCACCAATCTGCCCGCGAGGAACAGTCTCACTGCTGCAATCGCTTGGCGCCTTCTTCGTGCAGGCTGGAAGGCGAGCGCGAGGGTGGATTTCATGGAAATAGCAGGCTGGTTGCATTCGATTCGTTTTGCAGTATACTTTGCAATGTAAAGCGATTGGAGGCTTCCTCATGATGGATCATCGAAAGGCGTTGGCCGATATCGATGACATCCGCAGCCAGATGGCGGCAAGCACGACCTTTCACGGCTTCGGGCCGGCGGCGCTGATGGCGACCGGCATCATCGCCCTGACAACTGCTCTGATCCAGTCTTTCGTTCTCGACCGATCGATGCTGGAGCCCTGGCCGTTCCTCACGTGCTGGATCGCCGTCGCCGTCTTTTCAGTCTTCGTGATTGGCGCTGAAATGGTGATCAGGACGCGCCGCCGTCACTCCGGCCTCGCCGACGCGATGATCTACAACGCCGTCCAGCAGTTCCTGCCTGCGGGCGCCGCCGGTGCCGCGATCGCGGCCGTCGTCTTCAAGTTTTCGACGGAGACCTCATGGATCCTGCCCGGTCTCTGGGCGATCCTCGTCGGCATCGGCATCTTCCCCGCGGCGCGGACGCTGCCGCGGGGCACGATATTCGCCGGCGCCTGGTATTTCGTGTCCGGATGCGTCGTCCTGATGATGGCCGCCTCTGAACATGCCGTGTCGCCGTGGTTCATGGGGATACCGTTCGCTGTCGGACAGTTCCTTCTCGCCGGCGTCATCTATCGAGCAGGAGACGGCCATGTCGAATGAGACCCTGGCGCCCTATGCCTACGACGGCCTTGACCGGGTCATCCACGAAAAGGCCCGTCTCGGCCTCATGACATCGCTGGTCTCGCGTCCCAGGGGCCTCGCCTTCGGCGACCTGAAGAAGCTCTGCGGCCTGACCGACGGCAATCTCAGCCGCCATCTGCAGGTGCTCGAAGAGGCGGGTCTCGTGCGACTCGACAAGGCTTTCGAGGGCAAGCGTCCGCTGACGACCTGCCATCTCACCGCGGGCGGCCGGAAACGCTTCCTGGATTACCTCTCGGTGCTCGAGAAGGTCGTGCGCGATGCGGCGCAGTCCGACAGGGAACATGCGCCAAGACCGCTCGAGCGGCGCAACGCCTGAACTCCCCCTTTTTTTTGACCGGAGACTTTGCGATGCAAAGCTACACAGCAAGGCCGCACGTCGGCATCATCATGGACGGCAACGGCCGATGGGCGACCGCGAGGGGCTTTTCGCGCAGCCGCGGCCATGAGGCCGGGGTCCGCGCTATTCGGCCGGTCGTCGATGCCGCCGCGGACGCAGGCGTCGGAGTTATGACGCTCTACGCCTTCTCCGCCGACAACTGGAAGCGCCCGAAACCGGAGATCGCCGTTCTGATGGGGTTGCTGCGCCGCTATCTCGACGAGGAGATGGGGGCTCTGCGCCGCAGCGGCATTCGCGTGACCCTCGTCGGTCGCCGCGACCGCTTGCCCGGCGGAATGGCCGAACGGATCGCCCGGGCCGAAGCCGAAACCGCCGATCGGTCGCGCCAGCATCTTCGGATAGCCTTCGACTATACCGGCCGCGAGGCGATCCAGGCTGCGGCGCGC
>JBBSUS010000532.1:0-2693 GCA_038234195.1 Hyphomicrobiales bacterium
CGCCGCCGATCCGGCTTTTCCGCCCGAGTTGAAAACCCGACCCCTGATCCTCGCCGCCGCGGCACGGCCCGCGGCGGCAGGCGACAAGCCTCGTGGTCATCGGTCGATCGTCGACAGGTTATCTTATGAGCGACTACGTCTTCCACGACGACCGTTTCAAGCGTCTCGTCATCTTTCATGCCCGGCTGGAGAAGCTCTGGACAGGCGGGCGCTGGGTCGAGGGCCCGGTCTACGTGCCGGCGGCCAAGAGCCTCCTCTGGTCCGATATCCCCAACGACCGGGTCATGCGCTACGACGAATGCGATGGATCTGTCTCGGTGTTCGAGACCCCATGCGGTTTCCACAACGGCCACGCGCTCGACCATCAGGGCCGCGTCATCGCCTGCGAGCACGGCGGCCGGCGCATCTCGCGGCTCGACCATGACGGCGTCTGGCGCGGTCTCGTCGACGCGATCGACGGCAAGCGTCTCAACTCCCCGAACGACGTCGTCGTCCATTCCGACGGCTCCATCTGGTTCAGCGACCCGACCTATGGCATCGACAGCCATTACGAGGGCCAGCGGTCGAAGCCGGATCTGGACGGCAGTCATGTCTACCGTTTCGACCCGGAAACCTCTGCGATCGAGGCCGTCATCGCCGACCGCTTGCGGCCGAATGGCCTCGCTTTCTCGCCCGACGAGACGATCCTTTATGTCGCCGACACCGGTGCGACCCATGATTTCGACCATCCGGTGTCGATCGAGGCCTATCCGATCGGCACCGACGGCCGGCCTGGAAAAGGCTCGACCTTCGCGATCTCGCCGGCCGGCCTCTTCGACGGGTTCCGCGTCGATAGCGAGGGCCACATCTGGACTTCGACGGCCCGTGGCGTTTGCGTCTACGCGCCGGATGGGACCCGGATCGGCGAGATCGCGGTGCCCGAACTCGTCTCCAACCTCACCTTCGGCGGCCCCAAGCGCAATCGTCTCTACATCACCGGCCAGACTTCGATCTACGCCATCTACGTGAACGCGCACGGGGCAGGGTTTGCGGGGTGATGGCCGATTGCTTGGGAGGATTTCGGTCCATCCTCCGATAGGCAACACTTGGCGAATTTAGTAAATCGGAGCGGCGGTCTTCGACCCGACTTGGACATTGCGTTGTTCCGCAGCCAGGCTCGAGAGCCGCCGTCATTCGCGAAGCCGATCAACTCGCTGGTCGGGCGACATTGCCTGGAGGTTTTGTGGCAAACGCTTTTCTCCATGGCACTGTCCATGAAGCACGTGAAGACCTGCAGGCAGCAGTGCGATCGGATCCGAAAGTCCTTGTGCTTTGGGAAAGCCTGACGCCGCTCGGTCGCAATGAGTTCATCTGCTGGGTCGATGACGCGAAACAGTCAGCGACGCGCCAACGCCGAATCGAGCGAACACTTGGTGAACTGTTGGAGGGCAAGAAGCGGCCCTGTTGCTGGGCGGGTTGCATTCACCGCAGCGACAAGGCGCCAAGCCGGTGGCAGCAGGACGTCCTGATCGACCAGAAGGGTCTGGACGACCAGAAGCGGAAAAGGCTCCATAATCCGGCCTGAGAGCGAATCTCTCCGTTGAGCCGTTCATTGGAAAAAGCCGCCGGACCGCATTCTCCCCGATTTGTCTACACACGATCCAAGCAGCGATTCTCGCTTCGAACTGAGGCCTGTAGCCGCCGATTTCCGGGGGGTGATGATCTCTCCGCGGTGGTCTCAACGGCTCAGCCGTCGCTCCTCATCTGCCTGCCCCGCGGCCCACTGTGCCAGAAAATCCTCCCCCCATTCGCCGTCGATGGCCGCGGCGACGCCGCTGCCGATCAACGGCCCGAGCTTGAAGCCGTGGCCGGAGCAAGCGCTTTGGAGGACGGCGCGGGGGCCGATGCGCTTGACGACGAAGCCTTCGTCCTGCGTCACCGTGTAGTAGCAGATCTTCTTCTCCAGGATGCCGTATCGGTCGAAGTCGCGATAGGCGAGGCGGGCGGCGCCCTGCAGCCGTTCGATGTCGGCAGCTTCGGCGATCCGGTCGTCGTCGGGATTGCCGCGTCGGGTGAAATGATGGTCGCCGACCTTCATGCGCGTGCCTGGCCGTGGCGGCAGTGTGTAGGTGCCGCTTTTCTCGCCGAGATCGAGGATCATCGGGGCCTGTTTCCAGGCGGCATGCAATTGCGGCGGCGGGGCGACATACATCACCGTCTGGCGTGACGGAACGGCGATTTCAGCAAGGCTCGGCACCAGCCGGTCGGCCCAGGCGCCGGCCGCCACGACCACCGTGTCGCCCGAATGGACTTTTCCACCGACGCTCACCGTGCCGCGCTCGGGATCGACGGCCTCGACCTTGGCGTTCGGGTGAAAGACGACGCCGACCGAGGACAGATGCACGACGAGATCGGTGAGGATTCGGATCGGGAAGAGCATGCCGGCGCCTTCGGTGACGACGGCTGCCGACACGCCCTCGGCGATCAGCATCGGATAGGTTGCGCCGAGGCTTGCAGGGTCGATCTCGCAATAACCGATGCCCAGTTCGTCCATGCTGACGAGGCTGTTTGCGAACCAGGAGATCGGCTCGCGCTGCAGGATCAGCATGGGCAGCGGATCGAAATGCGTGGCGCCGATATCGGCAAACATCTGCCGCCAGATCGCGAAGGCGTCCGGCATCATTCGCGCATAGCCGGCAAAGTCGCCATAGGCG
>JBBSUS010000533.1:0-2688 GCA_038234195.1 Hyphomicrobiales bacterium
GCGCACTGCTCGTACAGGGCATCAAGATCGGCCCCGCACTCTTCACGGCCCAGGGCCAGATCGTCTACACCTTCATCTTCGGCCTGATCATCGGCACGATCCTGATGCTGCCGATCGGCCTGCTCGTCGGCCGCTACGCCTACAAGAGCATCATCGCGATCCCGAAATCGGCATTGGTCCCGACCATTGCCTTTCTCACGGTGATCGGCTCCTTCGCGATCCATAACAATTTGAACGACACGGCCGTGATGCTGGGGCTTGGCGTGATCGGCTGGCTGCTCAACCGCGCCGGTTTTGCGCCCTCGCCGATCGTACTCGGCCTGGTGCTGGGCCAGATCGCCGAACAGGGCTTCGTCCAGAGCTATCTGATCGGCAATGCCCAGCAAAACGTCATGGGCATGTTCTTCGCCCGACCGATCTCGCTGGTGATCATCGCCTTCTCGGTGCTCACCCTGTTCTACCCCTACATCGTCAAGATGATTGGCGATGCCCGTGCGCGCCGGTCAGGTCCCGGCAGCGTGGCGGGAAGCGGCGATGGACCATCGCATTGAGACGGGAGACACGCCATGAAGATCCATGACCCGGCCGGCACGATCGTCGCGGTCTTGTTCGCGGCCTTCGGCACGGTGCTGATTGTTTCGACCGGAACGATGACGCCGATGGGCTCGGTGTTCCCGATCACCATCTCGGCGGCGCTTGTCGTCCTGTCGCTCGTGCTGATCCTGCGCAACGTGGTTTTGGGTGTTCGCGCGCAAAAAACGGCCACCGACTTCGAAGCGGCAGCGATCGAAGGCGACACGGCCGGGTCGATGCCCCGGCGGATCGTCTTTCTGGTGACGATGGCGGCGTGGATCGCGTTGATCCCGGTTCTGGGGTTTTTCGTCGCGAGCGTTCTGGCCTATTTCGCGATCATGGCCATCGCAACCCACGAGCGGCTCCCCATCAAGGAGATCGCTATCCTCGCGGTCACAGGCTTCGCAATCCTTTCAGGCTTCTACCTGATGATGACGAACGTCCTTTTGATCCCGATGCCGCGCAGCCTGCTTTTCTGATGGCGCGACAGCGGGAATTTCTGCCCGTCTGTCTCGCGGCAGGTCAGATCGCTGCAATGGCGGCCAGCACGTCGTCGTCGATCGCCATGCCCTCTGCCGCGGCCTTGCGCCTGAGCGCCAGACCCCGGCGGCCGGGAAGCCGCGTTCCCGGCTCCTGGCCGATCATCGCAGCCAATTCGGCAAGCCGCCCCAGCGCGTTCTCGCCGCCGATTGCTTGCGGGTCGAGGACCAGGATGAACTGGCCGAGCTTCGGCGGCCCGTTCTTGTCGTCGAAGAGCGAACTGGCCTCATAGGCATAGTTTGCGCCGGTGAGTCCGGCGGAGAGCATCTCGACCATCAATGCGAGGGCCGCGCCCTTGGCATCGCCGACCCGCACCATCGTTCCGGCCAGCGCGGCGTCGGCGTCGGTCGTGGGATGGCCGTCCTTGTCGAGCGCCCAACCTTCGGGAATCGGAACCCCCTTCTGCTTGGCGGCCATCACCTTGCCGCGCGCGATCTTGGAAAGCGACAGATCGATGACCACCGGATCGACGCCGGGCAGGGGCGTGGCGAAGGCGATGGGATTGGTGCCGAAGACGCCCTTGGTGCCGCCCCAGGCCGCCATCGCGCTCGGTGCGTTGGCCATCATCATCGCCACTAGGCCCATCTCGGCGAAGCGCTCGACGGTCAGACCGAGGACACCGGCGTGGTGGGAATTTCGAATGGCAATGGCGAGAACGCCAGTCTGAGCGACGATCGCGGGGGCATTTCGCACCGCAAGATCCAGCGCTGGAAAAGCAAATCCTTCGGCCGCATCGATGCGCAAGGTCGCAGCACGGGTCATCTCGCTTTCGGCCAGAGCATGGCCATCGACCTTCTTGACCTTGGCCTGCGCGGCGTACGCAGCGACGCGGCGCAATCCATGGCCGCTCTGCCCCGAAGCTTCGGCGGCAACAAGCGCACGCGCGACGGATGCGGCTTGCACGGCTCCCACATCGGCGCGCTGGAACGCCTCCGCGACCAAACGTTCGGTGTCCTCGATCGAAAGCGTCGTGGTCATTTTGCGGGTCCCGCGAGATGTCTGAGAACGTTATCGGACGTCACGGCGCTGACGCGCACGTTGGATTCGTCGGTGACGCCAGCAATATGAGGTGTCAGCACGATATTGCTCAAACCTTGAAAGATGGCACCGGCCTCCGCGGTCAACGGTTCGGTCTCGAACACATCGAGCGCCGCACCCGCGATCCGCCCATCGCGGAGCGCGGTGGCAAGAGCCGCCTCATCCACCACGCCGCCCCGTGCGGTGTTGATGACGATCGCGCCCGTCTTCATCAGGGCGATGGCATCGGCCCCGATCAGATGCCGGGTTCGCTCGGTCAGCGGCACATGCAGAGTGACGACATCGGACGATTTGAGAAGATCGGTGAGATCGAGCGATTGCGCGCCCTCCCATGCCGGATCGTCTTCCGGCAAAAACGGGTCGAAGGCCGCGATCTTGAAGCCGAAGACGCGGGCGCGAGCGGCCACCTGCCTTGCAATCGACCCATAGCCGACCAGGCCGAGACACTTGTCCATGCCTTCCCGGCCGATCAACGCCTGGCGCGGCCACTGGCCGGCGGCGACATCGGCCGTTCGCGCGTAAGCGCTGCGCAGCAGC
>JBBSUS010000534.1:0-2687 GCA_038234195.1 Hyphomicrobiales bacterium
AAGGCGGCCGCGTGCGCGGGACCACGACAGCGTCGCCGGGCAATCGTCTGAAGGTCGCGCCTGTCGATCCGCAGGACGTCATCTCCTCGCGCATCGAGATGGCCAGCCTGATGACGGATTCGGGGCGCCGGGCCACCAAGCTCAGGACATCCAAGCCGGATACGGCGCGCCTTTTCGGCGACGTGCCCGACACGCTCTACGCCGAAGGCTTCTCGTCGCCCAAGCCGCGCGGCAAGGCCGACCGCTTCTCGGGAGCGGCCGTGACATTCCTTCCGGTGGTCAAGATCAAGCCCTGATCTGCTGTCTCTCGGTCTCGGTGCTTTTCCGGGTCTTCAAGCAGCACCAAGGGGACGCGCCCGACCGGCCGGGGGCTATCCGATGCGACGCCGCCACCGGCGATCAAGCAAGAAGGTCGAAGCGCGCCGCGAACCGGGGATCGGTTCATCGCATGCGCCTCGCCCCGTCTTCGCAACGGCTTTCGCGCGTTCGTTCCGGGCGAACCCAAGACAGCGTGCCCTTCGGCCAACGATCGAAGCTCTGGACCAACTTCGCCGTACCGTAATCCTCATGATGAGCGCTTTTCCGAGCGGTCGGCGAATTGGCTTGTTGGCAAATCAATGCTGCGACGCCCGGATCGCATGAAAGCTTTCACATTGAAATCGTCGTGCAATCTGCTGACAAGCAGCGATGCAAGGGCTGGAAAATCCAAGCATATCATCCGCAGGCTTAGATCCGCGGATTGCAATGGGTGATGGATTTTGCTTTGGGTTCTCGAGATTTCCGGGATCCAGCGAAAGATTGGCAGCAATTTTCGTACCCCATTCCGTCGCAAATCGCTTCGATTGGTCGTGATTGACCGGTATTGCCTTCAAGGCCGATGCCGGAGCTTAATTTTTGGTAATTTTACGCTCCGAGGTTTCAATTGAACGCTCTGTCTTGATTATTTCGCTTGGGGAAATCGTATTAAAATCTTGTGATTGTCATTCGGCGACTTGACATTAAGTATAGGCAGACCAATACCACCCTTTATGGGTAGGTCGTCGTCAATTGGTGGCTAGCCGGTCATCTGTTATGCGCATCGTGGCGGTGCCTTCTACCGTTTCGAACTGGCTTGCAGGTGGTTCACTCCAAGAAAAAGGGTATTCCATGGATCAGATCGAATCGTTCGACAACAATGAAATGCTGATGGAGCTGACGGCCGAAGTGGTCGCGGCCTATGTCAGCAACAATTCACTGCCGGTCTCCGAATTGCCGGCCTTGATTTCGGACGTCTACGGTGCTCTCGGCCGCACGACAGCCGCTCCGGCCGTTGTCCAGGCCGAAAAGCCGAAGCCTGCGGTGTCGCCGAAGAAGTCGGTGACCGACGACTACATCATCTGTCTCGAGGACGGAAAGAAGTTCAAGTCGCTCAAGCGTCACCTGATGACCCACTACAATCTCTCGCCGGAAGAATACCGCGAGAAATGGGATCTGGCCTCCGACTACCCGATGGTCGCGCCGAACTATGCGGCAGCGCGCTCGCGTCTCGCCAAGCAGATGGGTCTCGGTCACAAGCGTCGCCGGGCGGCCGCCCGCTAAACGCGAACGCCGTGCTTCGCGCATGGGCCTGCTCGCAGGCCCTCCAAACAAAAAAGCACCCCGCCGATCGCCATCGACGGGGTGTTGCTCGTTCCAACTGCCGAAATCCTGATCTCGCCATCGTCCGTGCGATGACCAGGACAGTCCATCGCCGCTCAGGTGAGGGACTGACCGGGTGTCATGCCGAGGGCCTGCAGGTACAGGTCGAGAATCGCCTCCTGCTCCTGCCGCTCATTCTGGTCCTGCTTGCGCAGCGAGATCACGCGACGCAGCACCTTGGTGTCGAAGCCGTTGCCCTTGGCCTCGGCATAGACATCCTTGATGTCGTCGGAGATCGTCTTCTTTTCCTCCTCGAGTCGCTCGATGCGCTCGACGAAGGATCGCAACTGATCCTGGGCGACACCTTCTACATCGGACATGCAAAGTCTCCGTCTTGAAAATCATCCGTTCTGGTGGTCGCCGATAGCAGACCGAAGCGATTCTTGAAAACGGCGAGTTTCAATCGTGCGGTTTGGGCGTTGAAAATTGTCGTTGGGCGGCATCATTCGCTTCCGCCTGGTAGCGTTCCTGCCATTCGACATAGGGCATGCCGTAGAACATCTCGCGTGCGTCGTCCTTGGAGATTTCGGTGCCGTCGGCACCGGCAGCCTCCTGATACCACCGCGACAGACAATTGCGGCAGAAGCCTGCGAGGTTCATCAGATCGATGTTCTGAACATCGGTGCGTTCGCGCAGATGATCGCGCAGGCGCCGAAATGCCGCGGCTTCGTATTGCAGCTGTTTTTGATCGTCGCTCATGATGTGATCTCCGTTTCCTGGGCTTGCCCCCGTCGACGTCCGAGTTGTCGTCGAGGTCGAAAGGTTCTCCGTCGCCCGATATCGCGTCCGCTGGCATCGCCATCAAGGGTGCGGACGACCCGCGCCCTGGCCAGAAGCGTCAGGTTCCGGAACGGCGCTCGGGCTCATGATCGTCCATCCGTCGTTTCCTCGTCTTGCGCTGACCTGCGGCTCGACAAGACCGTGCCACCTTCGTAGGCAGTCCCCATCAAGAAGGGCCGTGCTGCCGTGTCGAACAATCGAACCTCTTCCGCGACGCCGCCGGGCATGGA
>JBBSUS010000535.1:0-2686 GCA_038234195.1 Hyphomicrobiales bacterium
CGATGTCCGCGCGGTGTGACGATATTGGCATCGGGACCCAGATCACGATCGGGCAGGACTTCCACCTGGTCTTCGTTCGGTTCCTTGACGAATGCGACGCTCATCGGCTGCGCTCCTGTCCCCTGGTTCGGTCCTGTTCGCTGGACCGTCATGTAGGGTGACGGTTCCCCCGTTGAAACGCCAGAGGGTAACGAACCGCCCCTGGCAGGGCCGGCCGGCCACGCGCTCGGCTTCGGGGCGCCCCTAGGGGAAGCAATCCCCATCGTCGATGACGCATCCGCGGCAGTCGACGTTCACGCACCATTGGCGCAGGCGATTATTCAGTGCCGCAAGGCCAGTTTGCCGACGGCTTCAATCCGGCGGGCAGTTTCGTCTTTGCGTCCCCGCAGGCAAGATCGATCTGCGACTGCGAAAGCCCTTTGGATGAAGACAGGTTCACGCCTTCGAGGCGGGTCAGGAACATGTAGGCGTTCGAAAAATCCAGCGACCCGGCAAGAACGGCGGTGCGAAAATCGGCTCGCGCGAGATTGGCGAAGGCAAAGACGTTGCCAGAAAACTGCGCGCCCCTGAAATTGGCGCGCCCGAGCTCGGCCTTCTTGAAACTGCTTCCGGACAGGACTGCGCCGGAGAAATCGGCGCGCTGCAGTTCAGCGCTCTGAAACGAAGCACCCTTGGCCGAAAGGCCTGAAAAATTCGTCCGATAGCCCTCGACCTTGGTGAAGTTGGCGCCGTCGGCCTTCGCATCGGCCAGCGAAGCACGCATCAGCTTGGCTTCGGTCAGGTTCGCCGATGTCAGATTCGACCCGTGCAGGTCGGTCAGACCGAGATTTGCTCCCTGGAGATCGGCCTTTTGAAGGTTCGAGCCCGAGATCATCAGATTGCGCCGGTCGCAGCCGGTCCAGTCGATCGACGGACGGGCCGCCGCGGCACAGTCGGCCGCATGTGCCGGAACTGCTATCAAGAATGATGCGGCCGCAGCCAGGGTCGCGGTGATCGTGATGGCGGCCCATGCTTGGCGCCGGCGCGGCCAAAGCGCAGGCTGCTTTGTGCGCATGCACCGATAGAGATGCCGAACCCGAGCGAGCAACCCGCGTCCGGTCAGCACTCCATGACGATCGACGTTGATCGAATATCGAGGGTTCGTCTGGTGCGTCATCGGTCGCGGTGATCCTGAAACCGGGTGGGAGAGGGCAGAAGGCACATCTGATACCGCGCCATGTTAGCAGGCAGGATCGCGGGCGCCAGCGCAGAAAGCGCTCAGGGACCAGGCGGCCGAGCGGTTAAAACGTCGAGCTGCGCGATTGCCCTCGCGGATCGTTCGATCCGCAGCAAGCCCGGTCACCGCCGTGCCATTGTCGTTGTTCGCAACAGGCTCCGCCGAAGACGACCGCCTGGGCATGACCCCGGCGACCCGTCAGTCACCCGGGGCGCCTTTTCCAACGGTGAAGCGAATTACGGCCGCATCGTTACCCGGCCATAGACGATATTGCGGTTGGAGCCGTAGAACACGTCGGATTCGAAGCGATCGTGGTCGACGGCGGCATTGATGATCGCCCACATGTCGGCATCGGAGCGCAGCAGCAGCGGCCAGTCCATGAAGGTCTCCATGTAGCCGTCCGTCATGATCTCGTCGCTGAAATTGGCGAACAGAAATTCCCCGCCCGGCTTCAGGAACTCGAGCGCCCGCTGCAGCAGGCGTATGCCGATGTTGTTCGGAAGATAGTCGTACAGCCCGGACGCATAGACGAAATCGAATTGGCCGATATCGTAGGAACGACGGATCAAGCCACGAACATCACCCTTGAACGCCGAGATGCGAGCATCGGAGGCATTGTGCTCGACGATCCTGACGCTCGCAGGGTCTTGGTCCATTGCGACCCAGCGTTTGAGATTTTTGCCGTGAACCGCCTCGCATTGCTCGGATTCGCGAAGATGGCCGCAGGCGATCGCAAAGATTTCTGCGTTTTCTTTCCGTTCGATGACGGAAGAGACGCTCGCCGTCAGGATGTCCCGCCGCTCGCGTCCAGCAACCGAGGACGCGGCGTCGCTCGTATAAGCGTAGATCTCTTGGCCGAGCGGTGTCGACGAGGCGACGATTTCGTTCGCGCTCGGATGTTTGTAGTAAATGTCCAGGAGACTGGCATCACCGGAATAGCCGCGCGGCTTCTCGAAGGACCAGCGCGTGAACGGGTCCTGTATCAGAAAGCCCATCACGGCATGTCGCTGGGCGAGCGGGATCAGTTGCGACCAAACGGCGGGACTGGCGGTCTGGCGTATCTGGTGAAGTCGTGCGGCCAGCGACTCCACAACCGATCCGGCCGGTTCGTTCTTGAGGAAACCCTGCCGTGCCAGCTCCAGGACGATCGCCAGGTGGGCCGCATGTTCGGCCAGTTCGGCGCTGCTCGTTTCAGAAGAAGTGTGCCCGGAGTACCGCTTGATCAGCTTCGAAGTGATGAGGCTCTGCTGATCGATGTTCAAAGATGGACGCGCCATGTTGCAAGCTCCGGATTGCCGACAGAGCCAAATTGTTAGCGCAAGCGGCCGGCATGCGAAACAAGCTTAACGAGAAATGAACGCAAACGGTTAATTGCCGCGGACGCGGTGGAGCGTCGCAGGTTCGATAGACGCATACGCAATCTTAAAGGAACGCGGCTAAACCGGATCGGCATGCTAGTTTGGCGCTGCA
>JBBSUS010000536.1:0-2680 GCA_038234195.1 Hyphomicrobiales bacterium
AACGCCCATCTCCATCGCCGCGCGCATCAGAGACGTGCCTTCCGGAACGGTCACCTGCTGGCCGTCGATGGTCAGCGTGACGAGCGTTTCGGCCTTCGACGCCGGCGTGCCGTAATCGGTTTCATGGATGAGAGACATGAGGTCCTCCTGAAGATTTCAGCGATCGGATCGCCGCAAGCTGTTTCTCGAACGGATGTTGAAGGCCCCGTCCGCTGGCCTCGTCTCAAGGCGCGCGCCGGCTGACGGCACGCGAAGTGTTATTCCGCCGCCTCGCGAACCGGTTGCTGGCGTCCGTGGAAATCCTCCGGGAAGTGCCGGATGGCGCTCATTACCGGATAGGGCGTGAAGCCGCCCAGCGCGCAGAGCGAGCCGAACTTCATGGTGTTGCAGAGATCTTCGACCAGAGCTAGGTTTTCGGCCGGGCGCTCGCCGTCGATGATCTTCTTGACCGTCTCGTATCCGCGCACCGCGCCGATGCGGCAGGGCGTGCACTTGCCGCAGGATTCGATGGCGCAGAATTCGAAGGCGAACCGGGCCTGGGCCACCATGTCGACGGTCTCGTCGAAGATGACGATGCCGGCATGGCCGATCAGCCCGTCCTTGGCGGCAAAGGCCTCGTAGTCGAATTGTGTGTCGAACAGTGCCCGCGGAAAATAGGCCCCGAGCGGACCGCCGACCTGCACCGCGCGCACCGGCCGGCCCGAGGCTGTGCCACCGCCGATGGTGTCGACAATCTCGCCCAGCGTCATGCCGAAAGCCGCCTCGAACAGACCGCCATGCGCGACGTTTCCACCGATCTGGATCGGGATGGTTCCGCGCGAACGTCCCATCCCGAAATCCTTGTAGAAGGCGCCGCCCTTGGCGAGAATTTCCGGCGTGGAGGCGAGGGTTATGACGTTGTTGATCACCGTCGGGCGGCCGAACAGGCCCTTGATCGCCGGCAGCGGCGGCTTGAAGCGCACCTGGCCACGCTTGCCCTCGAGGCTGTCGAGCAGCGAGGTCTCCTCGCCGCAGACATAGGCGCCTGCGCCGACGCGCACTTCGAGATCGAAGGCGTGGCCTGAGCCGAGCACCGACTTGCCGAGCATCCCGGCCCTGGTCGCAAGGCCGATCGCCTCGCGCATGACGCGGATCGCGACCGGGTATTCCGAGCGCAGATAGATGTAGCCCTTGGTCGCTTTGGTCGCGATCGCGGCGATCGTCATACCCTCGATCAGGCAGAACGGGTCGCCCTCCATGATCATCCGGTCGGCGAAGGTGCCGCTATCGCCCTCGTCGGCATTGGCGACGATGTATTTGATCTCGTTCTCGGTCTCGAGAACGGTCTTCCACTTGATGCCGGTGGGAAAGCCCGCTCCGCCGCGACCGCGCAGGCCCGACTCGGTCACCTCGGCGACGATCTTCTGCGGCCCCATGGCGATGGCGTTCTTCAGGCCTTCAAGCCCGCCATGCGCCTTGTAGTCGTCGAGCGACAAGGGATCGGTGATGCCGCAGCGCTTGAACGTCAGGCGGGTCTGCCGAGCGAAGAAGGGATGCTCCTCAGGCTTGCCTATGCGCTTTTCGTGCGGCTTGCCCTCAAGGAAGCCGGCGTCGAGCAGCGCTGCGATCTCTCCCGGTTCGATGGGGCCAAAGGCGATGCGCCCTTCGGCGGTCTCGACTTCCAGCATGGGTTCGAGCCAGGCCATGCCGCGCGAGCCGTTGCGCACGATGGTGACATCGAGCTTGCGGTCGCTAACGATCTGCTTCAGCTCGTCGGCAATCTCGTCGGCGCCACATGCGACAGCAAAGGAGTCGAGCGGAACGAAGACCTTGATGGGGGCGTGGGCGGTGGGCTGGGTCAAAGGCGCGTCTCCGCGACGATCATGTCGAGTTTTCCATCGCTCAATCGTCCGATGATCCGGTCGTCGAGCATGGCCGAGGGCGCCGTAGCGCACAGGCCCAGGCAATAGACCGCCTGCAGGGTCACCTGTCCGTCGGACGAGGTCTCGCCGAACTTGATGCCCAACGCGCCTTCGAGACTATCGGCGATGGCGTCGCCGCCGGCCGCCTGGCAGGCTTCGGCCCGGCAGACCTTGAGGACATGCCGGCCCTGGGGCGCCTTGTGATAGTCGTGATAGAAGGACACGACGCCGTAGACTTCGGCACGGCTGAGATTGAGCTCGGCCGAGATCAGTCGAACCGCGTCTTCGCCGACATGTCCGTAACGATGCTGAAGCGCGTTCAGGATGGGCAGCAAAGGCCCCTCCAGACTTTTCAGTTCAGCAATGATTTCCGACGCTTCATCGACATCGAACGCAGCCCGGTAACCCATCGGCGCGCCTCCCAGCATGCATTTGGAATGTTTCCAGAAAACCCAACACCCGATTGCTGCTGAAATCAAGGCGTGAGACCCGTTGTATCAATAGAGAAAATCTATCAAACACCGCATCAGAGCATGTCGTCCGGCACCACGCTCTCGTCCCAGAAGGCCGCCAGGATCGGTGGACGCGGGTCGCGTTTGGCGGTCACCAGGCCGATCCGGTAGCTGACCTCTGGCTCGGTAATCGGGATGGCGACCATCGGATCGGGAAAACCGAGAACGGCGGCCGAACGGTACGGCATGATGGTCGCAAGTTTTGCGGTGCGGGTCTGGCACAGCAGCGCGATCATCGAGTTCGATTGAAACACCGTCTCGAACGAG
>JBBSUS010000537.1:0-2676 GCA_038234195.1 Hyphomicrobiales bacterium
ATGTCGATTTCGGAGCGGATAGGAAGAAAGCCGGAGACGAGTGCACCCGGTTCGATTTCGAGCAACTCGGGCAGTCCGTCGGCAACGGCCAGGGACGCTTCGATCCGGGCCGCCTCGCTCATAGCGTCGCGCCTGGACAGGGCGGCTTGGCGCAACTGGGTCTTCGCCGCCTTAATGTCGCTCATCGGTTTCTCCACCCATCGTCGAAATGGCCATCGTCGAAATGGCCATCCCCTGATGGAATGACGGACACACGCAAAGACAGGGGTGAACGCTTTTCGCGAAGATGAGAAGGCGCGCGCGGGGAAAAGTGTCGTCGCGAACGGCTTGAAGCGCCTGAAGCCTCAGCCACTCCAGCTAGAAACACGCCTTGCCGGTAGATGCCTTGCCGGTCATGGCGCCAAGATGCGCATGGACCAAGCAGTTAGCGACTGGCTGGAACTGCGGAACAATCCGACTTTCAAGAAAATGACGAGCCACCCGACCGATGGAGAAGTCGATCCCGGGAACCTACAAAGTAGGTGGGCGCCGTGTACCCCAGGCCCACGGGCCAAGGCAGGGACAGCTCCCTAGGAATGACTAAGGCCCCGAGAATATGTTACTCCTGTCGTATCGGCCAGCCCGCCACCAATGAACATAGGCCCTGGCCGATCCGCAATCCAGTGGCGCGGCGGCCCAGGTGCCAGTTTATTCGCGCTTCCCGCCCCGACCCGGCGAACCAGCGCAAACGAGCGGGCCGTTCGATCTCGCGGCCGGCTCTGGCTGGCGCGTTTCCGGCCCTCCTGCGCTTAATGGAAATGCTTCGATAGCTTCAGGCCCTGAGCCTGATAGTTCGATTTGAGATCGGTCCCGTAAAGCCGATCGGGTAGCGTGGCCATGTGCTCGTAGACCAATCTTCCGACGATCTGACCGTCTTCAAGGATAAACGGCACGTCGTGGCTGCGCACCTCCAGCACCGCGCGGCTTCCCGCGCCTCCGGCGCCGGTGTGTCCGAAACCCGGATCGAAGAAGCCGGCATAGTGGACCCGGAATTCCCCGACCAGCGGATCGAAGGGCATCATTTCGGCCGCGAAGCCGGGCGGGACGTGGACAGCCTCTTTCGAAACGAGGATGTAGAATTCGTCCGGATCCAGCACGAGTTCTCCGGTCTTGCCCCGATACATCGGCTCCCAGAAATCTGCCAGCGCGTAGGCCCCGCGCCGATCGACGTCGACGACGCCGGTGTGCCGCTTGCCCCGGTAGCCGACGAGACCGCCCGCGCCGGCGTCAGTCCCGATTCCCCCGCCCGAAAGATCGATCGACAAGGCGATCCCATTGCCGGAAATGTTGGCGTTTGCGGCGCTTGTCAGACGCTCTTTGGCGTGCAGTTTCGAAAGGGCTTCCTCGCCGAGCATCGGCTCGCCGGTGCGAAACCTTATCTGCGACAGGCGCGAGCCCTGGCGCACAAGGATCGGAAAGGTACGCGGCGAGATTTCCAGATACAGCGGTCCCCTATAGCCGGCCGGCAGCTTGTCGAACTCTCCGACCCCGTCAGCCATGACGCGGGTGAAAATGTCGAGCCGGCCCGTCGAGGACTTCGGATTGGCGGTCGCCTTCACGTCGGAAGGCAAGGCAAGCGATTCCAGCAGGGGCACGACGTAGACGCAGCCCGTCTCCAGCACCGCCCCCTCTTCCAGGGAGAACTCGTGCAGCGAGAACCGGTCGAGCTTGTCGGCCACAGTGCCGCCCGGTCCCGGCAGGAAGCTCGCCCGGACACGATATGCTTTGGGGCCAAGCCTGAGATCGAGGCTTGCCGGCTGGATCTGGTCGCTCTGACGCTCCATCGGGGTGAGGATCGCGCCCGATGTGAACATCGCGCCGATCGCCCTGTCCGGCAGGATCCCGCCGCTCATGCCTGAACTTCCATCGTGTATCCCGCCGTCTCGTCGTGTGTCTTCTGTCGTTTGGCCGCGTTGACGCCTAACTGCAACGGGTCTATTTGCAAAGCCATCGTGGTGATTTGGCCGGCCGGCTTGCAGCCACGTAAAACAAGTCGCTAAAGGGCCGTTCCGACGAAAAACGTCACGGCGTGTTTGGACGGTCCGGTTTTGCGGCGACGCGAAGCCGGCTTTTCTTTGTTCGGAGACCTGCCATGCTGAAGAAGACAAACGATCCGCGCAAGCTGCGTCCCGCCACCCAGATGGTCCATGCCGGCACCATGCGCTCGCAATTCGGCGAGATGTCGGAGGCGCTGTTCTTGACGCAGGGCTATGTCTACGACAGCGCGGAATCGGCCGAAGCCCGCTTCAAGGGCGAGGAACCGGGTTTCATCTACTCACGCTACTCCAATCCCACGACCCGCATGTTCGAAGAGCGGATGATGGCGCTGGAAGGCGCCGAGGATGCGCGCGCCACCGCCTCCGGCATGGCTGCCGTCTCAGCCGCCATGCAGTGCCAGGTCAAGGCCGGCGACCATGTGGTGGCCGCCCGCGCCCTGTTCGGCTCCTGCCGCTACATCGTCGAGACCGTTCTGGCCCGCAACGGCGTCTCCTGCACCCTGGTCGATGGCCGCGACTTGGCCCAGTGGAAGGCGGCGGTACGGCCCGAGACGAAGGTTTTCTTCATGGAGAGCCCAACCAACCCGACGCTGGAGGTGATCGACATCGCCGCCGTCGCCGAGATCGCCCATGCCGCCGG
>JBBSUS010000538.1:0-2675 GCA_038234195.1 Hyphomicrobiales bacterium
CTGCCCGTCGTCGTCAACAGATCGGGCTGGAGCGGGGATGCCGCGGCCGTGTTGGCGCCAGTTTGCGCCTTCTCGATTTGCGTGCCGTGATCCTCGGCGTCCTGCGGCAGTCGCAGGGCGAGGGCCGCGGCAACGATGGAAGTGCTGATCACGGGCCTATGCATGGCGGATCTCGCCTGTGCCGCGCCGGGCGCGGTCGCAACACTCGGCGGCAGGGCGCCGGTGGTTTCGCGCAACTGCGGACGGCTCGCGGCCAGATCGTCCGGTGCCGTACGAGTGGTGGAACCGACGCTGATCTCGTCGGTGCCGTTGGCATCGAGCGCCGGGGTGTCGGCCGATCGCGGCCGACCGGATGCCTGCGGCGACGCGTCAGTGCTGGCAATCTGCGGGAAGGCTCTCCCGCCACCGCTCGACGCCGTGTCGAGGCGCAGGATGGATCCGATGGCGCCGATGATCGCGATGCCGACGATGGTCGCGGCCAGAAAGGCAACAACCGGGCGTTCGCGCAATCGGGTCGTCAACGAGGGACGACGACCGAGCCGTCCGCCGAGCATGCGTCCTTCGCGCTGACGGCCCGCTTTTGCGCGCGAAAACCAGCCGGACTTATCCTGTGCAAGCTCGTGCGCGAGTCGGCGCTCGACGAGGCGCCTTCGGATGATGTCCTCGCTCGGACGGATGCCGCGGGGCTCCAACCGTTTGTTCATGCCAAAGTGTCTCCACGGGCGGGTTTCTGTCGGTGCGTTGCGCGATCGTTGAGGCTCGCGTTGCACCGCTTTCGCGCGTTGCGTGAAAGGGAGTCTGCCCAAAACATTAATCATTCAGGGTTGATTAAATCTTTAAATATGACGGTTCGGCGATGCTGTCCGGTCAAATCGGTCGTTGGGTGGATCATTTTGGCGCAAATGGTGAATCGCGCTGCGTTGAGCGACGCTTCCCAACAAAAAGGGCGGCTCGCAAGCCGCCCTTGAGAATCATCTATCTATCGAAGCAGGCCCCATCGGCCTCGGCAATCAGGCCGCGGCCGACGTCGCCTCCTTCGGCGCGAAGCGTCCATAGAAGGTTTCGCCGGTCTTCGCCATCTCCCGCAGGAGCGGCGTCGGCTCGAAGCGCTCGCCATGCCGGGCGGCGAGCTTCTCGCACAGGGCGACGAAGGCCTTGGTGCCCATGCCGTCGATGTAGGAGATGGTGCCGCCGGTATAGGGCGCATAGCCAAAGCCGAGGATCGAGCCGACATCGGCTTCTCGCGGATCGGTGACGACACCCTCTTCCATGGTGCGGGCCGCCTCCAGCGCCATCGTCGCCAGGAAGCGCTCCTTCAACTCGGGAAAGTCGATCTCGGCGGCCGGCTTCTGCTCGAACATCGCCTTGAGGCCCGGCCAGAGGCTCTTCTTGGCCGGCTTGGCCGGATAGTCGTAGAAGCCCTTGCCGGCCTTCCGGCCGAGGCGGCCGTCGCCGTTCATCGTTTCGACCAGCTTGAAATGACGCGGGTCTACGGCATCCTCGCCCATGTCGCGCATAGTCGCCTTCATGATCTTCAGCGACAGGTCGACGGCGGTCTCGTCGTTCAGCGCCAGCGGACCGACGGGCATGCCGGCGAATTTGGCGGCATTCTCGATCATCGCCGGCGGCACGCCTTCGACCAGCATGTCGTAGGCCTCCGACATGTAGCGCAGGACGCAGCGATTGGCGAAGAAGCCGCGGGTGTCGTTGACGACGATCGGCGTCTTCTTGATCGCCCGCACGAAGTCGAGCGCGACGGCGAGCGCCTTGTCTCCGGTCTTGTCGCCGAGGATGACCTCGGTCAGCATCATCCGGTCGACCGGCGAGAAGAAGTGGATGCCGATGAATCGCGCCTGGTCGGGGAAGACTTCGGCGAGCGTGGTGATGGGGATGGTCGAGGTGTTGGAGGCGAAGATCGCGCCGTCCTTCATCACGGCCGCGACTTGTCTCGTCACCTCGGCCTTCACGTCGCGGTCCTCGAAGACAGCTTCGACGACGAGGTCGGCGTCCTTCAGGCTGTCGTAATCGGACGTCGCCGTGATCCTGGCCAGCACCGCCTCTGCCTGTTCCCTGGTGGCGCGGCCCTTGGAGACCATGCCCTCCATCAGCTTCTGGCTGTGCGCCTTGCCCTTGTCGGCGGCTTCCTGGTCGCGGTCGATGAGGACGACGTCCAGGCCGCCTTGGGCGGCGACATAGGCGATGCCGGCGCCCATGAAGCCGGCGCCGACGATGCCGATCTTTTTCAGGTTGGAATCGGGCTCGTTCGCGGGGCGGCGTGCACCCTTGTTCAGCGCCTGCAGCGAGACGAAGAGCGAGCGGATCATCATCGCCGCCTCGGTGGTCTGCAGCACCTCGGTGAAGTAGCGCTGTTCGACGCGCAGCGCCGCGTCCATCGGCAAGAGCAGGCCTTCATAGACGCATTTCACGATGGCGCGGGCGCCCGGATAATTGTCGTTGGTCTCCTTGCGGAACAGCGAGGCGACGGCCGGCCAGATCTGCGCACCGGCGGGCGAATAAACCGGGCCGGAGGGCAGCTTGAAGCCCTTCTGGTCCCAAGGCTTTACCGGCGACAGGCCGGCCTTCAGCATTTCCTTCGCCTTGGCGACCACATCTTCCGCCGGGACAACCTCGTCGATCAGCTTCATCGCCTTGGCCTTGGAGGCGGAGAGCGTCTC
>JBBSUS010000539.1:0-2668 GCA_038234195.1 Hyphomicrobiales bacterium
AAATTCGCTGACGACAAGGGCGTGAAGGTCTTCTACGCCAGCAACCGCACGGCCGAGCAGGAGGACGCCACCCGCGCCAACATGAAGGCGCTCGGCTATCCGATGGGCGGTAACGTCGATACCTTCCTGATGCAGGGCGAGGAACCCGACTGGAAGTCCGACAAGCAAACCCGCCGTGATTTCGTCGCCACGAACTATCGGATCGTCCAGCTTTTCGGCGATAATTTCAGCGACTTCACCTCGGAAGCCCGCGGCACCCCGGCCGAGCGCCAGGCCGCGTTCGAGCAGCTCAAGAACCACTTTGCGACGGATTGGTTCATGCTGGCGAACCCGACTTACGGGTCTTGGGAATCGGCGACCTACGACAACGATTTCCGGCTGCCCGACGAAGAAAAGCGGGCCCTGAAGATCAAGGCGCTGGAGCCGTGGACGGCGGATCAGGCGACAGGCGCCAAATAGGCCGCAATCTCGAAAGGCCGCTGCGGCATCGCTCAATCGGTGCCGCAGAACACCGCGCCATCGACCGAGAACACCGTCTCGCCGGCTGCGTTGACGCCCGTGGTCTTGAACTCGACGACCCCCCAGCCGGGCCGGCTTTCCGACTTGCGCTTGCCCGTCACCACCTGGCTGTAAGTGATCGTGTCGCCGGCATAGACGGGTTTGGGCCAGCGAATGTTTTTGACGCCGGGCGAGGGACCCATCACAGGTGACCGGTTGCCGGCCTCGATCCAGGCCTTGACCTGCCGCGAGCGAGTTTCGACGTTCAGCTTCATAAAGACGCTCGCCGTATGCCAGCCGGACGCGCAGAGACCGCCCAGCACGGATGCCTTGGCCTTTGCGTCGTCGAGGTGGAACGGTTGCGGGTCGTATTTTGCCGCAAAGCGCTTGATGTCTGCGGCGGTGAAGCGGTGCGAACCGAGCGTTTCACCATTGCCTTCGGCAAATTCGTCCCAAAAGCTCATGCGGTCGCTCCCCCTCCAGAGGCCTCCCGACCCGATTTGCCCTGGCCCGTTGCCTTTTCGACAGGTATCCCGGCCTCGCGCGCACCATCGCGGGTCAGGACAAGAAGTGTGTATTCGCTTTCGAGCACGATCTCCCGGTCCTGATTGGCGAGGTCCGTCGCGATCTTGATGATCCCCAGGGTTGGCCTCTTCGCCGAAAGCCGAGCCGACAGCACCCTGGCCTTGCCGTACAGCGTATCACCCGGACGCACCGGCTTTCTCCATTTCACGAAGTCGACGCCGGGTGAGCCCTGCGACGTCGAATCAAGCAGATAGCCGTCAGCCATCATCTTCATCATCATCGAGCAGGTGTGCCAGCCCGACGCTGAAAGTCCGCCCAGCATCGTCGCCTTCGCCGCTTCCTCGTCGAGATGAAAGGGCTGCGGATCGAATTCGGTAGCGAACTCGATCACCTCCTCCCTGGTCACGGAATAGCTGCCGAGATCGATCTCGAGCCCCTCTGTGAAATCCTCATAGGCGCGCATGACATCCCCGGTCGATTGCGGATTGAAACAGTCAGGATCGCATTGAATCCCGAGCTGTTCGATAACGAAACCTGCCGTGTCGGCGTCCAATTGGGAGACCAGGCTGGCAGGGCGTTTCAATTGAGGCGCCGGTTGTATTGCGGGTGCTCAGTTGTTGAACTTGAACATCAGGACATCGCCGTCCTGCACGACATATTCCTTGCCTTCGTCGCGAGCCTTGCCAGCTTCCTTGGCGGCGACTTCGCCGCCGAGGCCGACGAAGTCGGAGAAGCCGATCGTCTGGGCGCGAATGAAGCCCTTTTCGAAATCGGAGTGGATGACACCGGCGGCCTGCGGGGCCTTGGAGCCGCGATGGACGGTCCAGGCGCGTGTCTCCTTGGGGCCTGCGGTGAAATAGGTGATCAGCTCGAGAAGCCCGTAACCCGCCTGGATCAGCCGGTCGAGACCGGGCTCGGTCAGGCCCATGGCTTCGAGATAATCTCCAACCTCGTCCTCGGGCAGCTGCGCGATCTCCGATTCGATCTCGGCCGAGATGACCACGCTCTTGGCGCCTTGCGCCGCAGCCATCTTGGCGACCGCTGCGGAGTGGGCGTTGCCCGTGGACGCATCGGCCTCGGCGACGTTGCAGACGTAGAGGACGGGTTTGGAGGTCAGCAGGTTCAGCGCCTTGACCTCGCGCATTTCGTCGGCATCGAACCTGTCGAGCAACACGCGCACCGGCTCGCCGTTCTGCAGCTTTTCGAGCGCCGCTTCCATGACGGGCAGGGCGGCCATCGCGTCCTTGTCCTTGCCGGCCGCCTTCTTGCGCGTGGAGACGGTGCGGCGTTCGAGGCTTTCCAGATCCGACAGCATCAACTCGGTCTCGACGGTCTCGGCGTCGGCGACGGGATCGATCTTGCCCTCCACATGGACGATGTCGCCGTCCTCGAAGCAGCGCAGCACGTGAACGATCGCGTCGACCTCGCGGATGTTGGCGAGGAACTGGTTGCCGAGCCCTTCACCCTTGGAGGCGCCACGCACTAGCCCGGCGATATCGACGAAGGTGATGCGCGTCGCGATGATGTTGGCGGACTTCGCAATGGCGGCAATGTCCTTGAGGCGCGAATCCGGTACCGGCACGTCGCCGGTGTTCGGCTCGATGGTGCAGAACGGATAGTTGGCCGCTTGCGCGGCGGCGGTCTT
>JBBSUS010000540.1:0-2657 GCA_038234195.1 Hyphomicrobiales bacterium
GCCGACGCCAACGAGGAACTGGACCGTATCGTCGCGCGGCTTCTCAAGCGCCGACCAGACATCAAGATGCTGTTCCTTGTCGGGTCCTGCCCGTCGGAGGTCATCAAGCTCGACCTGTCACGCGCCGCCGGCCGGCTGTCGCAGGTTTATTCGCCCGACGTTCGCATTCTCAATTACTCCGGTTCCGGCATCGAGACGACGTTCACCCAGGGCGAGGACAATTGCCTGGCCGCCCTCGTGCCGGACCTGCCGCTGTCGACCAGCCAGACGCCGGAGTTGCTGGTCGTGGGCGCGCTTGCCGATGTGGTCGAGGATCAATTCGCCCGGCATTTCGCCGCGATGGGGATCGACAATGTTCGCTTCCTGCCGCCGCGCCGGGCGCGCGACCTGCCGCCGGTGGGCGAAAACACCCGCTATCTTCTCGCGCAGCCCTTCCTCGGCGAGACCGCGCGCGTCCTGGAAAACCGGGGCGCTCGACATATCCCGGCACCGTTCCCGCTGGGAGCCGAGGGCACGACCCTCTGGCTGAAGGCGGCCGCCGAGGCCTTCGGCGTCGATCCCATGACCTTTCATTCGGCGACGGCAGCCGGCGAGGCCCGGGCAAAACAGGCGCTCGCCGCCCACCGCGAGGTTCTCGAGGGCAAGCGCATCTTCTTCTTCCCGGATTCGCAGCTGGAAATCCCGCTGGCCCGCATGCTGTCGCGCGAGCTCGGCATGGTCCCGACCGAAGTCGGCACGCCGTATCTGCACCGGCAGCACCTTGCCGAAGAGCTCGATCTCCTTCCCTCCGACATCACCCTTTCGGAAGGGCAGGACGTCGACCGCCAGCTGGACAGGGCGCGCGAGTTGCGCCCGGACGTTTCGGTCTGCGGGCTTGGGCTCGCCAATCCGCTTGAGGCCGAGGGACTGACGACGAAATGGTCGATCGAGCTCCTGTTCACGCCGATCCAGGGATACGAGCAGGCCGGCGATCTCGCGGCGCTTTTCGCGCGCCCCGTCGATCGCCCGACGCGGCTTCGGGGTTAGGGAAGGGACCGACGATGCAACTCACCGTCTGGACCTACGAAGGCCCCCCCCATGTCGGCGCGATGCGGATCGCGACGGCGATGAAGGATGTGCACTACGTTCTCCACGCCCCCCAGGGCGACACCTACGCCGACCTGCTCTTCACCATGATCGAGCGCCGCGACAAGCGCCCACCCGTGACCTACACGACCTTCGAAGCCCGTGATCTCGGTACCGACACCGCGGCGCTGTTTCAGAACACCCTGAAATCGGCTTATGAGCGTTTCAAGCCGGCGGCGATGCTGGTCGGTGCCTCCTGCACTGCCGAATTGATCCAGGACGATCCCGGTGGGCTGGCAAAGGCGGCGGGTCTCCCCATTCCCGTCATTGCGCTGGAACTGCCGTCCTATCAGCGTAAGGAAAACTGGGGCGCGGCCGAGACCTTCTATCAATTGGTTCGAACGCTCGCCGGTGCGCATGCGCCGCAGCCGGGCGCCGAGAAGGCGCCTCGCGATCCGACCCGTAAGCCGATCTGCAACATTCTGGGCGCCACGGCCCTCGGGTTCCGCCATCGCGACGACCTCGTGGAGATCAAGAAGCTGCTCGGCGAGATCGGCGTCGACGTCAACGTCACGGCCCCCCTCGACGCAACATCTACGGACATCGCGCGGCTCGGTGATGCCGACTTCAATGTCGTCCTCTATCCCGAGATCGCCGGTGTTGCGGCCAAATGGCTCAAACGCACATTCGGCCAGGAAATGACCACCATCGTGCCGATCGGCGTCAACGCGACGCGGGAGTTTGTTGCCGAGGTGCAGGCGCTCGCCGGGCTCGACGGCGTATCGCTCGGAACGCCGCGGCTGCCCTGGTTCTCGCGCTCCGTCGACTCGACGTATCTCACTGGCAAGCGGGTCTTCGTTTTCGGTGATGCGACCCACGCGATCGCCGCAGCGCGCGTTGCCTCCGAAGAATTCGGCTTCACCGTTGTGGGCCTTGGCACCTACAGCCGCGAATTTGCTCGCGATGTACGCGCTGCGGCCGAGAAATACGGCGTCGAGGCGCTGATATCCGACGACTACCTTGAGATCGAGGATGCCATCGAGGCGCTGCAGCCGGAACTCGTTCTCGGCACGCAGATGGAGCGCCACATCTCCAAGCGCCTCGGCATCGGCTGCGCGGTGATCTCAGCGCCGGTGCATGTGCAGGATTATCCGGCCCGCTACTCGCCGCAGATGGGCTTTGAGGGTGCAAACGTCCTCTGGGACACCTTCGTCCATCCGCTGGTGATGGGTCTCGAGGAGCATCTCCTCGGCATGTTCCGTGACGATTTCGAATTTCACGATGGCGCCGTGCCCTCCCACCACGGTGCCGGCGTGCGGGTGGCGCCTACCGGCGAGGCGGCGCCACCCGTCGCGGCCGGCGAAGCTTCGATTGCCACTTCGGCCGAGGCGCCGCATGCGGCCAACGACACCGTCGGCAATGCCTTGCCGCAAGGGACAGATCCGCAAGCCGCTGGCTGGGGTCCGGATGCCGAGGCGGAACTGAGGAAGATCCCGTTTTTCGTGCGCGGCAAGGCACGGCGCAACACCGAGCGGTTCGCGGCTGAGCGTGGGCTTTCGACGATCACAGTGGAGACGTTGTATGACGCAAAA
>JBBSUS010000541.1:0-2656 GCA_038234195.1 Hyphomicrobiales bacterium
CGGCGAGTTCCTCGACGAGGTCTTCAGCCTGTTTCCGCGGCTGAAAGAGCGTCGGCGCCAGTCCGCCGGCACGCTTTCTGGCGGCGAGCGCCAGATGCTGGCGATGGGACGGGCGCTAATGAGCGATCCGAAGCTGCTGCTGCTCGACGAGCCCTCGCTGGGACTTGCGCCGGCGGTGGTCGAAAGTGTGTACGAGCGGCTCACCATCCTCCGCGACAAGGGCCTGACGCTCCTGATCGCCGAGCAGTCGATCGAACTGGCCCTCGAACTTGCGGACCGCGGCTACGTGATCCAGACCGGCCGCACCGTGCTCGACGGCACCGCCACGGAACTCGAGAACAACGAGGACGTCCGGCGGGCCTATCTCGGTCTTTGACGCGCGCCCGATTAGAAGAGGAGGAGACCGTTTGGACAGACTGACCTTTGCCGTGGTCTCGCGGAACTATTTCAACCTGCCGGCCTGGATAGGGCTCTCGGAAGGTCTTTTCCGGGACGAGGGACTGGACGTCGCGATTGACCACATCGAGGGGATCGAGGAGGTCAACGATCGGGTGGGCGACGGCCGCGCCGATCTCGCCTATGGGGTGACCGAGCACGTGATCCTCGACGCGGAAGCGGGCGGGAGCCAGGTCATCATCGGCGGCAACGTCAATCGCCTGCCGTTCCAGCTGGTGGCGCGACCCGGCATCGCGACGCTCGGCGATCTGCGCGGGTGCCGCATCGGCGTATCCTCGATCCGGGCCGGATCATCGTCGCTGATCATGAAGTTCCTGGCGGCCAAAGGCCTCGACTATCCCGACGACTACGAGCTAGTGGCCTGCGGTCCGATCCTGGCGCGCTGGGAGATGCTGCAGTCGGGCGAGATAGACGCTGGGCTTCAGGGCGCGCCGCTCGACAGGATCGCCATCGACCGAGGCTATATGGCGCTGTGCAATCCTCGCGACACGGTGCCGGATTTTCAGTTCACGGGCCTTAACGTTAATTCGCAGTGGGCGGCCCTGAACGGCGACCGTCTCATACGCTTCCTGCGGGCGTTCATTCGGGCGCATCGGCACTTTTATGCTGACCGTGATGCCGCTGCCCGTGTGGCCGCCGAGCAGGCGGGGATCGAGCGTCGCTATGCCGACCTTGCCTGGGACGAGTACACGGGTGCGGAGATCTTCCCTCGCGACGGCTGTGCCAGTGTTGCCGGCGTTCAGACCCTGATCGAGACCAGCGCCCTGATCCGGGCGCTGCCGAAACGCGCCCGCACCCGGGCGGAGGACTACATCGACCATTCCTGGATCGAGGCCGCGAGGCGATCGCTCTCGTCCTGACGATTGGTGCTTGTGCAAGCGGCGGTTCTTGCCGGATTTGCGTGAGCCAGATACCTTTTCTGCATCGTCGAAGGACCGCGCCCATGTTTTCGCCGCCGCCGCAATTGACCGCCGATGTCCACGCCCGGCTCCCGGATTCGCTCAGAATATCCGGCCGCAGCTCCGCCTGGGCGAACAAGCAGCGCCCGGGCCTTGCGACCGACTGCTTTCTCGAGGGCCCATCGTTCGATCGTCAGGGCAATCTTTACATGGTCGAGATCGCCTACGGGCGCATCCTGCGACTGTCTCCCGACGGCATCTTCAGCGTCGCCGCCGAATATGACGGCGCGCCCAACGGGCTGAAGATCCACGCGGACGGACGCATCTTCGTCGCCGACTTCCACAAGGGTCTGATGCGGATCGATCCCGGTTCCGGCAACGTGACGACCGTTGTCGACGAATACGAAGGCAAGCCGTTCCACGGTCTCAACGATCTGGTGTTCGCCGTCAACGGTGATCTGTACTTCACCGATCAGGGCTACAGCGGTCTGCACGATCCGTTCGGCCGTCTGTTCCGGCTTCGCGGAGAGACCACGCTCGAACTCGTGGTGAAAGGTATCCCGAGCCCCAACGGCCTCGTCCTCGATGTGCCCGAGAAGACCGTCTATCTCAACGTGACGCGGGACAATGCGGTATGGCGCGTGCCGATGGATGCGGACGGCGTCCCCAACAAGGTGGGCGCCTTCGTGCGCTTGTCCGGCGGTGTCGGGCCGGATGGCCTTGCCATCGACGAGGCCGGCAATCTGGCCATCGCCCATATCGGGCTCGGCGTCGTCTGGCTGGTCAGCCCGCTCGGCGAGCCGCTGCTTCGGATCGACTCGCCGACGGGAAGGATGACCACCAACGTGGCCTATGGCGGAGAAGACGGACGAAGCTTGTTCATCACCGAATCCGAAACTGGCACAATCCTGACGGCGCGCATGCCGCATCCGGGCAAGCGCATGTTTTCGCACAGGGCGCAGGCGCGCTGAGGAGGATGGCGCCGCCCCTTCGGACCAGACGGCGAACGTCGATGCAGCGCCGCCTCGGGAGATGGCCGGGCCCATATGCGTGCTTCGGAGACCACGACCTAGTGCACTGACGCATTCGGACGATTCACATCGACTTCGGAACATGCGAGTCTCGGGCCATGCCCCAGACAGTCAGCATTCTCTTGAACGCCGCCGACCGAGATCGCCTTGCGGAGATCATCGGCGATCGCAACCGTCCGCTCAAGCATATCCAGCGCGCCCGGATCATTCTGCATTCCGGCGATCGGATTTCAGTGCTCGAAGTGGCGCGCCGCGCGGGTGTCAGCCGCC
>JBBSUS010000542.1:0-2648 GCA_038234195.1 Hyphomicrobiales bacterium
AAGGCCAATCTCATCGAATTCGGCAAGGCACTGACCGGCGAGATGGCGCAGATCGAGGCGGAACTGCCGATCGGCGTCGGCATCCATCTCGTCGCCGACCAACCCAAGGTCGTCGACGAGGCGGTCGGCGGCTTCACGCAGGCGCTGGCGGAAGCGGTCGGCATCGTCCTCATCGTCTCTTTCATCAGCCTCGGAATGCGCGCCGGTTTTGTCGTCGCGCTGTCGATCCCGCTGGTGCTGGCGATCACCTTCGTCTTCATGTCCTATTTCGGCATCTCGCTGCAGCGCATCTCGCTCGGCGCGTTGATCATCGCGCTCGGTCTTCTGGTGGACGACGCGATGATCGCGGTGGAGATGATGGTCTCGCGGCTGGAGGAAGGCGACACGCTGGAGCGCGCCGCGACCTACGTCTACACATCGACCGCCTTTCCGATGCTCACCGGCACGCTGGTGACCGTCGCGAGCTTCATTCCTGTCGGACTCAATGGCAGTGCGGCGGGCGAGTTCACCTTCACGCTGTTCGTCGTCATCGCCGTGTCGCTGCTGACATCATGGGTGGTTGCCGTGCTGTTTGCGCCGCTGCTCGGCGTGACGATCCTGCCGAGGAAACTCAAGCACGCACATCGCGGCCCCGGCCGCTTCACCCGCGGCTTCCGCGCCCTCCTGAAGCTCTGCGTCCGGTTCAAATGGCTGACGATCGCCGTTACGCTTGTGATGTTCGGCGTGGCGATCTACGGCATGGGCTTCGTCCAGAACCAGTTCTTTCCCTCGTCCGACCGGCCCGAGGTGCTCGTCGACTTCACCCTGCCGCAGAACGCCTCGATCTTCGATACGAAGCGCCGCATGGACCAGATGGAAAAGACGCTCGCGGGCGATGACGACATCGAGCGCTGGTCCTCCTATGTCGGCCAGGGCGCGGTGCGATTCATCCTGTCCTTCGACGTGCAGCCCGGGGCGGCGAATTTCGGTCAGATGGTGATCCTGACCAAGAGCCTCGAGGCCCGTGGGCGTGTGATCGCGCGCCTTGAGGCGCTCGCCGACAAGGACTTCGTTGGCCTCGATGTCTTCGTTCACACGCTCGACATCGGTCCGCCGGTCGGACGACCGATCCAGTATCGCGTATCGGGCCCGAAGATCGAAAGCGTGCGCACCTATGCTCACGACATCGCGTCGATCCTCGGCGGCAACGCCCATCTCGGCGCCATCGTCTACGACTGGAACGAGCCGTCGCGGGTGGTGAAGGTCAACGTGCTGCAGGACAAGGCCGCCCAGCTCGGCATCACCTCACAAAGCATCGCGTCGACCCTGAACGCCATCGTCGCCGGCACCACGGCGACACAGATTCGCGACAACATCTATCTCGTCAACGTGGTCGGCCGCGCCAGAGCGAGCGAACGCTCCTCGATCGAAACACTGCAGAACCTGCAGATCGCCAGCCAAAGCGGCAAGGCGATCCCGCTGGCGGCGATCGCGACCTTCCAATACGAGATGGAGCAACCGACGATCTGGCGGCGCGACCGCGAACCGACGATCACCGTCAAGGCCGGCATCCCCGGCGCGATCCAGCCGGCGACCGTCGTCGGTGAACTCAAGCCCGACATCGACGCCTTCATCGCGAAACTGCCCGCCGGCTACCAGGTGGCGACCGGCGGCGCGGTCGAGGAGAGCGGCAAGGGCCAGGGCCCGATCATCGCCATCGTGCCGTTGATGTTGTTCGCCATGGCGACCATCCTGATGGTGCAGTTGCAAAGCTTCCAGCGGCTGTTCCTGGTGGTGGCCGTCGCACCGCTCGGGCTGATCGGCGTCGTTGCCGCGTTGCTGCCGTCCGGCGCGCCGCTCGGCTTCGTAGCGATTCTCGGCGTCCTGGCGCTGATCGGCATCCTGATCCGCAACTCGGTGATCCTGGTTGTCCAGATCGACCATCTGATCGACACGGGCACCGAGCGATGGAACGCCGTCATCGAGGCGACCGAGCATCGCATGCGGCCGATCCTCCTGACGGCGGCGGCGGCGAGCCTGGCGCTGATACCGATCTCTCGGGAGGTGTTCTGGGGGCCGATGGCCTATGCGATGATGGGCGGCATCGTTGTCGGCACGGTGCTGACGCTGCTGTTCCTGCCGGCGCTCTATGTCGCCTGGTTCCGCATCAAGCCTTCACCGACGCCGCCGGACGAAACGGCAGCGGCGTAAGGCCGGTGCACTGCGTCAAAAGCTCGAGAGCGCCGAGAAGACGAGCTTGAGCGAGACGAGAAACAGCGCGATCTGCACGCCGAGGAAAAACGTCTTGTCCTTGATGATGCGCGTGAGCTTCAGTCCCGCCAGCGTGCCGCAAATGCCGGCCGGAAGGGCCAACACTGCCAGCGACATGTCGATGGTCGCGAACGAGTTGAGCTCCCAATAGGGCACGATCTTGGCGTAGTTGATGCAGGCGAAGAGGATCGTCGAGGTGCCGGCGAAAACCAGTTTCTCCAGCCGCTGGGGCAGGATGTACATCTGGAAGGTCGGCGCGCCCGAGTGCGACAGGAAGCTGGTGAGGCCCGTGAGCGTGCCCCAGAACACGCCGCGCTTGATCTCGATCGGTCGGGGCGGCGCCTTGCGGCCCGGGCCGAACCAGGTGTTGAGGCAGAAGCCGATGCCGACGAGCCCGA
>JBBSUS010000543.1:0-2647 GCA_038234195.1 Hyphomicrobiales bacterium
CGAATAGGGCAGGCCGACGATGACGAGGCCATGATGCAGCAGCGTCTTGTGGGCCGACAGCAACGTCGCCTCGTTGCCGCCGTGCTGGGTCGCCGAAGACGCAAACGCCCCACCGACCTTGCCGACCAGGGCGCCCTTGGCCCAAAGCGGACCTGTGCGGTCCCAGAATGACTGCATCTGCGAGCACATGTTACCGTAGCGGGTCGGAACACCGATGATGATCGCATCGTAGTTCGTCAGCTCGTCGGGCTGGCACTCGGGGAAATCGTGGTCGGTCTTGAAATGCGCCGCTTCGACGATCTCCTTCGGCGCTGTCTCCGGCGCGCGCTTGATATCGACCTCGGCGCCGGCGCTGCGCGCGCCTTCCGCGACCGCTTTCGCCATCGCTTCGATGTGGCCGTAGCTCGAATAGTAAAGAACCAGAACTTTCGCCATCAGCTGAAATTCCTTTCGATTGGGTTGCCGTTTGCACATCGCCACTGGGGCGATGCCGTGGGGGCCGCAGGGTGTGGACCTCAACGCCTCGAGCGAGAGATAACGCAAACGCCGTCGCGAAAACCGGTGCCGGGTCGCGACGGACTGTCACCGATCGCGAACGGCATGGCCCCCGCGAGAGCCGCACTTCGACAAGTCTTGCCGCGCGGTAGTGCCGCATTCGTCGTGCTCCGCGGGAGTTCACCCTTGCCTTTGCGGCCGCGACCACTTCCTTCTCCGTTCGAGATTGCCGCAGATTATGCCGATCCACCTCGAAAGGACGTCCCATGACCCCGCCACCTGTCGCCGCCACGGCCGCGATGATCGCCATCGGCGACGAAATCCTGTCCGGGCGGACCAAGGACAAGAACATCGGCCATCTCGCGGAGATGCTGACAATCGCCGGCATCGACCTCAAGGAGGTGCGAATCATCGGCGACGAGCCACAGTTCATTGCCGACACGCTCAACACGCTACGCCGTGTCTACGACTATGTGTTCACCTCGGGTGGCATAGGTCCGACACATGACGATCTGACCGCCGACGCTGTCGGCGCAGCCTTCGGACTGGAGGTGAGCGAGCATCCGCAAGCGATGGAGCGGCTCGGCAGCTACTATGCCGGGCGCGACATGGAGTTTACCCCGGCCCGGCGACGCATGGCGCGCACGCCGCTCGGAGCAACGCTGATCGATAATCCGGTGTCTGTCGCACCGGGCTTTCGCATCGACAACGTCTTCGTCATGGCCGGTGTGCCGGCGGTCTTCCAGGCCATGGTGG
Source organism: Hyphomicrobiales bacterium (assembly GCA_038234195.1). Classification (GTDB taxonomy): domain Bacteria; phylum Pseudomonadota; class Alphaproteobacteria; order Rhizobiales; family Rhizobiaceae; genus Aurantimonas. The sequence goes on from JBBSUS010000543.1 coordinate 1,252, forward strand.
GCAAGGTGATCGAAACGCTGCCCGTTGGTCAGGCCATCATGAGCGAGGCGGTGTCCTGTCCGTTTGGCGAAGGCGACATCGGAGACCCGCTGCGGGTGCTCTCGAAGGATCACACGTCAGTCGCCATCGGCTCCTATCCGCGCTTCGACGGCCAGCGCTATTCGACGGAGATCGTGTTGCGCTCACGCGAAACGGATGCGCTTCAGGTGGCGCGGTTGGCCGTCGAAGAAATGCTGACGAAGATTGCTGCGGAGCGCCCTGGCACTCCGACACGAGGCTGACGGTCGAAGCTCTGGAACGACGAAGCCGGCGATGTCGCCGGCTCCTGTTCGAGATCGCCAGGTCTGAACGTTCGGCGTCAGTTGCGCAGCGAATATTCCGAGCGCGTCGAGCCGCCCATGGCGCGGTCGAGGCTCAATGCACCGGCGCCGGTGCAGACAAGCAGCAGGAACACGAAGCAGAACAGGACGGCCGCATCGCCACCGTTCTGGATCGGATAGAGGCTCTTCGGCGCGTGGAACATCCAGTAGGCGACGGCCATCTGGCCGGAGCACAGAAACGCCACCGGTCGGGTGAAAAGCCCGATGGCGATCAAAAAACCACCGACCAGTTCGATGATGCCGCCGATACCGAACAGCGACAGGAGCGCCGGGCCGGGATTGTCGGTTGCCGGAAAGCCGAGCAGCTTCTGGGCGCCGTGCTCCATGAACAGGAGGCCCGCGACGATGCGCAGGGCGGCGAGAGCGTAAGGTGTATAGCGATCGAGCGCCATGAAGTTTCCCTTCGAGTGATTTCGTCGGTCCCGCGATAAGGCCGCGGAGCCGCCACGTCATCGCCATTCGACACGAACGGCGAACAACAGTGCGTCAACGTGGCGCGCGTTCTGCCGATGCGGATGAAAGACCAACGCTGCAAATCGGGAGCGCAGACAGGATCGGTCACGTTGTGAAGCGTCGGCTTGCGGCAAAGGCGGGTTGGCAGAGGTTTTGACTGGTGGACCCGTTGCCGCGCCCGGTCGGCTGACCGCGCTTGCGCCAAACAGCCGATTCGCTCTATCGACCACCCTCCGCGTCCGAACCAGCAGCCGAGAGGTCCTGAAGCCCATGTCGACGGTCGAAAAATCATTCCCTGTCTCCTGGGACCAGTTCCACCGCGACGCCCGAGCGCTCGCCTGGCGGCTTGCAGGCCTGCGTCCCGAATGGAAGGCGATCGTCTGCATCACTCGCGGCGGCCTCGTGCCGGCGGCAATCGTCGCCCGCGAAATCGGTACGCGGCTGATCGAGACGGTCTGCGTAGCGTCGTACCATGAGTACGATGAGCAGGGTGATCTGCGAGTGCTCAAGGAAATTGCGCCAGCGCTTCTGGAAAACGGCGGTGAGGGCATCCTGATCGTCGA
>JBBSUS010000544.1:0-2646 GCA_038234195.1 Hyphomicrobiales bacterium
CCGTTCCGATGTCGTGGCGCATGAGGTGGGACTTCAGCAGCCCCTGTGGCTCGCCGCCTACGCCGTTGCGATCGTCGCAGTCCTGGCCGCGATGCGCTTCGTCTGGGTCGCCGTCACGCTGCATCTCAATTTGATCGGGGCGCGCAAGCGGGGCGAGCCGCGGATCAAATCGCCGTGGCGCATCATCACGGCCGTCACCTGCGCCGGGGTGCGCGGTGCCATCACGCTGGCCGGCATCCTGACGCTGCCGGTGGTGATGAACGACGGCACGCCCTTTCCGACCCGCGATCTGGCGATCCTTCTGGCGGCAGGAGTGATCCTGTTGTCGCTGATTGTCGCGAGCATCGGCCTGCCCTTGGTGATGAAAGGCCTGGAGCTGCCGCCGAGCCACCGCGACCAGCACGAGGACGAGGCGAGAGCCGCGGCCGCGGAAGCAGCCGTCAGGGCCGTCGACGATCGCCAGCAGCAACTCGTGACCGCCGGCGGCGACCCACAGTTGCACGAAGAAGTCGGCGAACAGCTGATGAACTTCTACCGCTCCCGCGTTGTCGGCGGCGAGGAGGAGGACGAGGAGGCCACCAAGGCCCACCGCGAGCGGGCCTTCATTCGCCGAACCCTCGGCCTGGCGGCACTGCGCTCCGAGCGGGAGGTCATTATGCGCTTTCGTCGGCGGCGGCGGATCGAGGATGTCACGGCGCAGAAACTGTTGCGCGAGATCGACCTCCTGGAAGCCCGCTACGGCGATTGAACGTCTGCTGCACGGCAGCCTCTTCGCGGTGGCTTGTGCAATGCCCTTCAAAAGACTTGGAATTCTTCTAAATAAGGTCCATCTTCAAGCTTCCTGGCGAAACGACCGAGGACGACAGATGCGGCTGACCCGCCAGACGAATTATGCGATCCGGATTCTGATGTATTGCGCCTCCAATGGCGGCAAGCTGAGCCGAATCAAGGACATCGCTGCGGCCAACGCGGCGTCGGAACTCTTCATGTTCAAGATTCTGCAGCCGCTGGTCGAGGCCGGCATGGTCGAGACCGTGCGCGGCCGCAATGGCGGCGTGCGCCTGGCGCAGCCGGCTGCCGCGATCAATCTGCGGAACGTCGTGGAGGTTACCGAGGAAAGCTTCGCGCTGGCCGAATGCTTCGAGACGGGCGCCGTCGACTGCCCGCTGATCGACAGCTGCAAGCTGAACGCGGCGCTGCGCAAGGCGCTCAACGCCTTCCTCTCGGTGCTCGGCGAATTCACCATCGAGCAATTGGTGGTCGACAAGGGCTTCATGCGCAGGCGTCTCGGCCTCCTGGACGAGCCGGTGGCGATCGCGGTCTGATCACGCCTTCATGCTTTCGCGCTTGCGAGTGGCTGGTTCGGCTCCGGGATCGAACTTTGGCGCGTCGCTGCACTTACCGGCATCGCGCGGCTGGCCGCTTGACCTTCAGATCGTCGCCGTTGCCAACATGCGCGAGATGCCGTCCGCTCCGGTCGTTCGCAGGTCCAGGCCATCCTGCGTGCGGCGCGCCTCGACCGTCAGGCCAGCCCCGTCGAAGAGCGGCTTGACCCCGCGATAGGAAAAAATGGACGGCGTTTTCTCCAGAGTCTCGGCGGCGAGATGACAGAGCAGCGTCGCCTGCAACGGACCGTGGACGACCAGGCCCGGATAGCCTTCCTCCTCGATGCAGTAGCGCCGGTCGTAATGGATGCGATGGCCGTTATAGGTCAGCGCCGAATAGCGAAAGAGCGCCAGTTCGGACGTGTCGAAACTGAAGCTGACGTCCGGTCGGGATGTCTCTTGCGTCGTATTGCCAGCACCGGCCGTTGCCGAAGTGGACTTGGCTTCGACGGCTTGTCCTGCCGGCTTGGCGGTCTGGGCATCGCGATAGACGATGTCCTGCCGCTCTTCGATCGCAACGCCCGCATCCGTCTCGATCGAATGGTGCACGCTGACGAAGCACAGCGCGCCGCTGCGGCCTTCCTTCAGCTCGACCGCCTCGATTCTCGAGCGGCGGGTGACATTATCGCCGATTTTCAGCGCCCGACGGAACTGCAACGCGCCCCCCGCCCACATGCGCCGGGGCAGCGGAACCGGCGGCAGGAACCCGCCGCGGGCCGGATGTCCGTCCGGTCCCGTCGCCGAATTGCGCACGATCGCCGGAGCGAGGCACCAGTGGATGCAGAGGGGCGCATCGTCGCCGACTTTCACCGCTGACGGATCGCGATCGAGCAGAGCCAGAAACGAGGCCACGAGGCGGGTGTCGATCCGGTCGACCGCGGTCTCCTCGCGGCCGATCCATGTCTTGAGGTGGTCGATGTCGATGGCAGGCATGATGGGCGTCCGTTCTCTGTTTTATCTGGATTACCGCGACGCCCTCATTCCCCGACCCTGGATGGGCGCCATTCCTCTCCCGATTCGGGAGAAGGGGCCTCGACGCTCACGCCCTCAATACGACCGCGGCATGCCGAGCACGTGCTCCGACAGATACGATAGGATCAAATTCGTCGAGATCGGAGCCACCTGGTAGAGTCGCGTCTCGCGGACCTTGCGCTCGAGGACGTCCCAGGGCGCGAAGAGGAGCGGGGGGTGGCGGTTGCCCTGCACGGCTTACGCGGGACCGAGCCGGGCCACGGCGTCGGTGAGCGAGACGCGGAAGTCG
>JBBSUS010000545.1:0-2645 GCA_038234195.1 Hyphomicrobiales bacterium
CGGCCGGATCGACATCCTGATCAACAACGCCGCCCTGTTCACGGCGGCACCCCTCGTGGAGATCGAGCGTGCCGACTACAGCCGAGTCTTCGACATCAATGTGAGCGGAACGCTGTTCACCATGCAGGCGGTCGCGCGGCACATGATCGCGCGGGGCGGCGGCGGCAAGATCATCAACATGGCGAGCCAGGCGGGGCGGCGCGGCGAGGCGCTCGTCGCGGTCTATTGCGCCACCAAGGCGGCGGTCATCAGCCTGACCCAGTCGGCCGGCCTCGACCTCATCCGGCATGGCATCAACGTCAACGCCATCGCGCCGGGCGTCGTCGATGGCGAGCATTGGGACGGCGTCGACGCCTTCTTCGCCAGATACGAGGGCAAGGCCCCGGGGCAGAAGAAGAAGGAGGTCGGCGAAAGCGTGCCCTTCGGCCGCATGGGAACGGCCGACGACCTCGTCGGCATGGCGATTTTCCTGGCAACTGCGGAGGCCGACTACATCGTCTCGCAATGTTTCAACGTCGATGGCGGGCAGTGGATGAGCTGACGGTTTGAAGGTGGATAACTCACCATCGCTTCGATCACGGGCCGAAGCATGCTCCCGCTGCGCGACCAAATGATTGACCTGAATGTCGAATGACAGGAGGTTTTCACCTCGGTTTCGCCGCGGTTGCCGGATTTGCTCCTCATCAGACGCAACTGATCGAGCGCCCGACCGATGCCGAACATCATCCCTCTTTCCGCCGTGCTGATGACGCTGGCGATCTCCGCTGCGGCGCAGGAAAAATCCGGAAACGAAGGCTCAGTCATAGAATATGCGATCGCCCATCCGAGGTCGGATCAGTCGATCCCCGAACTGATCCTCGGTGCCTCGGTCCCTTCGCGGATCGAACTTTTCAAAATCGACGACAATCCGAAATTCGTCTATTTCTATCATGACGGCGAGCCGATCATCATCGACGTTCCAACCCGCAGCATTGTTCGGATCGGTCAATAACCCCTTCGATGCAGCGGCTGGCTACATTCTGGCAAATTCGCTGCGCTATCGGGGCAAGGGCTGATCATGACCGGGGTGCCACGCGAGCAATCGCATGGCGTTTGCGGTGACGAGGACAGTCGCGCCTGTGTCGGCCAAAATGGCGGGCCAGAGACCGGTGATGCCTGCGATCGTCGTGACGAGGAAGACCGCCTTCAGGCCGAGCGCGATCGTGATGTTCTGCCGGATGTTGTTCATCACGGACTTCGACAGGTCGATCATGTCGGAGACGTCGCGCACCCGGCCGTGAAGGCTTGCGGCATCCGCCGTTTCCAGGGCCACGTCCGTGCCGCCACCCATGGCGATCCCGACATCGGCGGCAGCCAGCGCCGGCGCGTCGTTGATTCCGTCGCCGACCTTGGCGACCTTCAGCCCTTCTGCCTGCAATTCTCGAACGATCCGCTGCTTGTCCTCAGGCAGGAGTTCGGCTCTGACTTCGATGCCAAGGGGCGACGCAACCGCCTTGGCGGCCGTGCCGTTGTCGCCGGTCAGCATGATCGTCCGGATGCCCGATGTCGTCAAAGCCGCAAGGCCCGACGCCGCATCGGAACGGGCCTCATCACGCATCGCCACCAGACCGCCGATCGCATCGGCAACCACGATTGCCGAGACGGTCTTGCCTTCGGCGCTGAACGCCGCGATCCCGTCCTGCTGCGCAGGTGAGAACGTTGCGCGGTCGGCCGCGGCTCGCGGCGAGCCGAGGAAGACGCGTTCGCCCCCAACGCTGCCTTCGATGCCGGCACCCGCCAAGGCGTTTGCATCGAACGATGGTGGCATCGGCACCTTTTCGGTCCTGGCCCGATCGAGGATGGCAAGGGCCAGGGGATGGCTCGATCCCTGTGAAAGGGCGGCTGCCAGCGAGAGCACCTGGGATTGCGAACGGGTTCCGGCGACGACGTCGGTCACGACAGGTTTGCCGGCGGTCAGCGTTCCCGTCTTGTCGAAGGCGACGGCCGTGATCTTGCCGAGCGTCTCGAGGATGCCGCCGCCCTTGATGAGAAGGCCGCGTCTTGCGCCCGCCGACAGCCCCGCGGCGATGGCCGCCGGGGTGGAAATCACTAGGGCGCAGGGGCAGCCGATCAGCAGGATCGCGAGCCCCTTGTAGATCCACTCGCTCCAGACCGCCCCGAAGACGAGGGGCGGCATGATCGCGACGAGTGCGGCGACGATCAGAACTGCGGGCGTGTAGACCCTGGAGAAACGGTCGATGAACCGCTCCGTCGGGGATTTGGACTCCTGCGCTTCCTCGACCAGTCTGACGACCCGTGCGATCGTATTGTCGGCCGCTGCCGCCGTGACGCGGAGCCTCAGGACCGATCCCGCGTTCAGCGTGCCGGCGAAGACCGGGTCGCCTACGGATTTCAGCTTTGGAACGCTTTCGCCGGTCACCGGCGCTTCATCCACCTCGCCGGCGCCTTCGACGACCGTGCCGTCTGCCGGGATGCGGTCGCCCGGGCGCACCAGAATGATCGATCCGACGGCCAGGCTATCGGCCGGGACTGTGACCGTATCACCGTCCTTTTCCAGGATCGCGCTCTTTGGCACCAGCGCAGCCAGGCCTTCGATGCTGCTTCGGGCCCGGCTTGCCGCGACGCCTTCCAGCATCTCGCCCACC
>JBBSUS010000546.1:0-2640 GCA_038234195.1 Hyphomicrobiales bacterium
AGGCGCTCCTCGACCTCGAAGCATTCGGGCGCCTTGATGTCCTCGAGGTTGATACCGCCGAACGTCGGCTCCAGCGCCGCGACGACCTGACAGATGTGGTCGATTTCGTTGGCATCGATCTCGATGTCGAAGACGTCGATGTCGGCGAACTTCTTGAACAGGACGGCCTTGCCCTCCATCACGGGCTTGGAGGCGAGCGGGCCGATGTTTCCAAGGCCAAGGACCGCCGTACCATTGGAGACGACGGCGACCAGATTGGCGCGGCTGGTGTAGATCGCAGCCTTCGAGGGGTCGGCTGAGATGGCCAGGCATGGGGCGGCGACGCCCGGCGAATAGGCGAGCGCCAGATCGCGCTGGTTGCCAAGTGGCTTGATCGCCTGGATCGCGAGTTTTCCGTGCTTGGGATAGCGGTGATAGAACAGCGCCTGTTCGTCGAGATCGCCCGTCGAGGGCCGTTCGTCTGCGGCTTCTGTCTCGGACATGACGGTTTCCTTCTTCGCTGGACGCAGGCACTTCCCGGCGCACGATCGGGACAAGTCCCGGCCTCGCAATGGGGCACCAGTCGCGTCCCTGCTTCTAACGCATTGCCGGTGGCAGACAACCGAGGCGCCGGACCGGCAATCGCGATGTCGTTCGACGAAGCAAACCCTGGGCCAAATAGCTTCGCCAAGTCTTGCGCGTCACACGACTGCAATGCGACTCAGCCATTTCTCCATGTGCAAGAAGGATTTGTCGAAGGGCCCCATACGGGATGGCGACTATGCACAAACTGGCCACGACGCGGCACTTCAGGACGCTGTTCCTGTCCGACGTTCACCTCGGATCCAAAGCCGCGCAAGCCGAAATGCTCGTCGATTTCCTGCGGCACCACGACGCGGAGAAAATCTATCTTGTCGGCGACATCGTCGACGGCTGGCGGCTGAAGCGGTCCTGGCACTGGCCCCAATCCCACAACGACGTCGTCCAGAAGCTGCTTCGCAAGGCGCGTAAGGGCGCCGAGATCATCTATGTGCCGGGCAATCACGACGAGTTCCTGCGCGGCTTCCTTGGCCAGCATTTCGGCGGCGTCGAGGTCAAGCGCAACGACATCCACGTCACCGCCGACGGCCGCCGCTTTCTGGTAATGCATGGTGACGAGTTCGACGTGGTGGTCCGCAACGCCCGGCTGCTCGCCTATCTTGGCGACTGGGCCTACGACGCAGCGATCGCCATCAACGTTGTCTTCAACTTCGCTCGCCGCAAGCTCGGCTTTCCCTACTGGTCGATCTCGGCCTGGGCCAAGATGAAGGTCAAGAACGCCGTCAACTTCATCGGCACCTTCGAAAAGGCCCTGGCAGAAGAGGCCACAAGGCACCATTGCGACGGCATCGTGTGCGGCCACGTCCACCATGCGCAGCTGACGACCCATTCGGGCATCGAATACGTCAACACCGGCGACTGGGTGGAAAGCTGCACCGCCATTGCCGAGCGCCACGACGGATCGTTCGAGCTGATCCAGTGGACGGGTCAGGCCGAAATCGTCACGGAGGCGGAAAGGCTGTCGCAACTGATCAAGCAGTCGGACGACCACCCACGAACCGAGGCGGCCTGACATGCAGCGCATTTTGATCGCCACCGACGCCTGGACCCCGCAGGTAAACGGCGTCGTGCGCACGCTCGTGAGCCTTGGCGATGAACTCCGCGGCCGCGGTCATTCCGTCAAGGTCGTGAGCCCATCGGACTTCCGCACCGTGCCTTGTCCGACCTATCCGCAAATCCGGCTGGCGCTGGCCTCGGCCGACAGCCTTGCGACGACCATACGGGACTTCGCGCCGACGGCTATCCATGTCGCGACCGAAGGGCCTGTCGGGCTGGCTGCGCGGCGCGCCGCCTTGCGCATGGGGCGCCCCTTCACGACCAGCTTCCACACGCGGTTTCCCGAATACCTCAGGAAACGCGCGCCGATCCCTGAGAGCGTCTCCTATGGGTTTCTGCGCCGCTTTCATGCGCCGGCGACCCATTGCCTCGTGCCGACCGCATCTATGTGCCGTCAATTGCAGGCGAAAGGCTTCGACAAGCTCGTGACGTGGACTCGCGGCGTCGACCGCGGACTGTTCCGTCCAACCGAGCCGGTTGCTCTCCAGCTTCAGGGCCCAGTCTTTCTCACCGTGTCGCGGGTTGCGCCGGAGAAAAATCTTGAGGCGTTTCTCGATCTCGACCTGCCGGGCTCCAAGCTCGTAGTCGGCGATGGGCCACAGCTGAAGGAACTGATGCGGCGCTATCCGAACGTGCACTTTGCCGGCATTCAGACCGGCGAGGCACTGGCCCGCCATTATTGCGCGGCCGATGTCTTCGTGTTTCCGTCAAAGACCGACACTTTCGGCATCGTCTTGATCGAGGCACTGGCCTGCGGCGTCCCGATTGCCGCCTACCCCGAGCCCGGTCCAATCGATGTGATCGGCGGCACCCGTGCCGGTGTGATCTCGCATGATCTTCGCGAAGCCTGCCTCGGCGCCCTTGCGATCGACCGGCAAAACGCGCTGGAACGCTCGCGCGTCTACAGCTGGGAGACTTGCGCCGACATCTTTCTCGAAGCGGCAACGGAAAGCGAAGAGCGTTCGGGACCTACGACGAACCACCCGCGCAAAGTCAGCGGGTTCC
>JBBSUS010000547.1:0-2640 GCA_038234195.1 Hyphomicrobiales bacterium
GACAACCTGGCCTACGAGGCGCTCTCGGTCGGCGCGGTCGGCTGGGTCGCCGGTCTCGTCTGCGCCTTCCCGAAGGAGACTGTCGCGATCTACCGGCTGATGAAGGCCGGGCGGAACGACGAGGCGCTGGCGATCTATCGCTGGTTCCGGCCGCTGCTGGATCTCGACGTCTCGACCTACCTCGTCCAGAACATCAAGCTTGCGGAAGTCCATGCGATCGGCTCGAACGACCGGGTGCGGCTGCCGAGGCTGCCACTGGCCGGAGCCGAGCGGGACCGCGTCGAGACGGTCATCCGCGACTCGCTCGAAACGCGGCCATCGCTGCCGACATACGATTGAGGACGGCCCTTCAGGGAGGGCCTGCGAGAGTTCGATGACGACGGGGGCCTCATGGTAAGGGCGCAGCAAGAGGCCGCGGAGGTGGTGGTCGTCGGAGCCGGGATCGTCGGCCTGATGACGGCGCGATCACTTGCGGCCGACGGGTGGCAGGTGACGGTCATCGACCGCGGCGACCCCGGATGGGGCGCAAGCTTCGGCAATGCAGGGGTGCTGGCCTTTCCGGAAATCTTGCCGCTCGCCTCCCCCGGCAGCCTGAAGCGTGCGCCGAAATGGCTGGTCGATCCGCTCGGGCCGCTGTCTGTGCGTCCGTCCTATGCGCTCGCCATCGCGCCCTGGCTGTTCCGCTTTTTTCGAGCGAGCGCCCGCAAGCCCTATGCGGCAGCGCTCAAGGCGCAAGCGCAGCTGATGCACATTGCCATCTCCGAGATGGATGCGGCCATAACCGAAGCAGGGCTCGAGCGCTTCATCAGGACGACCGGATCGCTGGACCTCTACGATAGCGAGAGAGATCGCGCGGCGGCTGGGCCGGAATGGCGGCTGCGCCGCGCCGCGGGCTTTGCCTCGCGTGAGGTCTCGGGCGAAGAGCTCAAGGAGATCCAGCCTGGCCTTGCCCCGCAGTTCACCCACGGCGTCTTCGCGCCGGAAGGGCGGCAGGTGCAAAACCCCTATGAATTCGCCAGTGCCCTCGCCGCCTGGCTGGCGACAAGGGGCGTGCGCTTCGTGAAGGCGGCCGTGGCGCGGGTGGTGCCGTCCTCATCCGGTGATTCAGGTCCTTCCGCCGCAGTCCAGACGGAAGCTGGAGACATCTTCGCCGCACGGTCCGTGGTGATCGCAGGCGGAGCATGGTCGAAGATTTTGGCGGCGGGGCTCGGCGATCCGGTGCCGCTGGACACCGAGCGCGGCTACAACACCACGCTGCCCCGGCCGAACTTCGATCTGCAACGGCAGCTATATTTCAACGGCCACGGCTTTGTCGTCTCGCCGCTCGCGGACGGCGCGATTCGCGTCGGCGGCGCGGTGGAGTTCGCCGGGCTGACGGCCGCGCCGAATTTCGCCCGCGCCAAGGCGCTGCTTGAGAAAGCGCAGGCGTTCTTGCCGGGGCTTTCATCCGAGGGTGGCCAGGAGTGGATGGGGTTTCGCCCGTCCATGCCGGATTCACTTCCGGTCATCGGTCGGGCGCGCAGCAGTCCGAGCGTGATCTACGCCTTCGGCCATGGCCATCTTGGTCTCACGCAATCGGCTGGCACCGGACGGCTCGTCGCCGATCTGGTCGCAGACCGCACAGCACCCATCGACCTGGCCCCCTACCGGCCGGGCCGATTCTTCGGCAAAAACTGATATCTCAAACACTCGACAAGGGCCTCGTCGCCATGACGCGCCACAGCTTCTTCTGCCTGGATGGACACACCTGCGGCAATCCGGTCCGGCTCGTCGCCGGTGGCGGGCCGATCCTGAATGGCGCCACCATGATTGAGAAAAGGGCGCATTTCCTGGCGGAGTTCGACTGGATTCGCACAGGGCTGATGTTCGAGCCGCGCGGCCACGACATGATGTCGGGCTCGATCCTCTATCCACCGACGCGCCCGGATTGCGATATCTCGATCCTGTTCATCGAGACGTCGGGGTGCCTGCCGATGTGCGGCCACGGCACCATCGGCACGGTGACCATGGCCCTGGAGCACGGGCTGGTCACGCCGAAGCAGCCGGGAGTGTTGCGGCTCGACACGCCGGCAGGCCTCGTCGTCGCGCGCTACGAAATGGCGGGCCAGTTTGTCGAGGAGGTGCGGCTCACCAATGTGCCCGCATTCCTGCACTCGGAAGGCCTGGCCGTCGACTGCCCCGGGCTCGGCGAAATCATCGTCGATGTCGCCTATGGCGGCAATTTTTATGCGATCGTGGACGCGCAGGAGAGGTTTTCCGACATCGCGGACTATTCGGCCGGGCAGCTGATCGCGCTCTCAGGACCGCTGCGGCGGGCGCTGAACGAACGCTATGAGTTCGTCCACCCCGAGAAGGCCGAGATCAAGGGACTCGGCCACATCTTGTGGACCGGCCGACCGACGGTGAATGGGGCGCACGCGCGCAACGCCGTCTTTTACGGTGACAAGGCGATCGACCGCAGCCCCTGCGGTACCGGCACCTCGGCGCGGATCGCCCAATGGGCAGCGACGGGAAAGCTCACTCCCGGCGACGATTTCATCCACGAGAGCATCATCGGCTCGCTGTTCAAGGGCCGCGTGGAAAGTGCGACGACGGTCGGGGACCGTTCGGCGGTGGTACCGTCGATCGCCGGCTGGGCGC
>JBBSUS010000548.1:0-2636 GCA_038234195.1 Hyphomicrobiales bacterium
CGATCAATGTCGGACAGACGAAGATTTCAGCGCTCCTGGTCATCAAGGCGATTGCGGTGGTCGCCGCGACGCTGTGGCTGGCCTCGGCGGTCGGAAACTTTCTCGATACGCGAATCCAGCGCAGCCAGGAGTTGACACCGACGCTCAGGGTTCTGCTCGGCAAGTTCTTGAAGTTCGGGCTGATCCTTGTGGGGCTCGCCGTCGCACTTGCCTCCGTGGGCGTTGATCTCACGGCCCTCACAGTGCTGTCCGGTGCGATCGGCGTCGGCCTCGGCTTCGGTCTGCAGAAGGTCGTCTCGAACTTCATCTCCGGAATCATCATCCTCCTCGATCGCTCGATCAAACCGGGCGATACGATCTCGCTCGACGACACCTTCGGCTGGATCCGCGAACTGCGTGCCCGCTTCGTGTCGGTGGTGACGCGCGACGGCAGGGAGTACCTGATCCCGAACGAGGACTTCATCACCAACAAGGTGATCAACTGGTCCTTCTCCAACGATCTGGTGCGTATCGACGTGAAGTTCGGCGTCTCCTACGAAAGCGACCCGCATCAGGTGACGGATCTGGCCATCGCTGCAGCGAGCAGCGTTGAGCGCGTGGTGGCTCACAAGGGTGTCGTCTGCTGGATCACAGGCTTTGGCAATTCATCGATCGATTTCGTCCTGCGCTTCTGGATCCGCGATGCGCCCGGAGGGCTCACCAACGTCAAGGGCCAGGTTTTCATGGCGTTGTGGGATACGTTCAAGGAAAACGGCGTTGCCCTCCCGTTCCCGCATCGCGAGATCATCATGCGTACGCCGGTCGACATTCGTGGCCCGGGCGACTGGGTGGTGCCCGGACCGCAGGGCAACGTTGCGCCGACAGACGAGCCGCGCGACCCGGAGGATCACCCCAAAGTCTCGGACAAGCCGAAGACGATAGCGGACTGACGATCGATCGGGGCGGCGTCTTGAGGCAGGAGACAGTCCCGAAAATCGCAGTTCGCGCGTATCGTCGGTCAGAAGCGTTCGAACGCCCTGCGGCGTGGCGTCGAGCGTTCGTGGCCAACACGCTGCTGAAAAGGTGCTCAACTGTTTTTCATCCTCGCCAAACTTGGCTGGTTCGTGCTGCAGCCGCTCGTCGCGATTCTGCTACTGGCCTTGCTCGGCGTCCTCGCCTGGCGGCTGCGGTTTCGTCGGATCGGCGCAGCTATCGCGACACTGTCGCTCGTGGTCCTCGCCGTCTGCAGCTTGACGCCGGCGGGCCTGCTGATGACGGCCTATCTCGAAGACCGGTTTCCGCGACCCGAACTGCCCGAGCATGTCACCGGCATCGTCGTCCTCGGCGGCTCGTTCGACACCCGCGTCGCGCGGACCCGCGGCGAGCCGGAACTGAACGAAGCAGCCGACCGGGTGACAGAGGCGATGGCCTTGGCGCATCGCTACCCGCAGGCGAAAATCCTCTTCAGCGGCGGAGTCGCCGCGGTGTTGGAGGACGACATTCCCGAAACGGACGCGGCAAAAGCCTTCTTTGCGGCGCAAGGGCTCGATCCGGCGCGGCTGCTTCTCGACGGGCGGGCGCGTGACACCTACGAGAACGCGGTCTACTCGAAGGTGATTGCCGATCCAAAGCCCGGCGAGACTTGGCTGCTCGTCACCTCGGCCTCGCATATGCCACGGGCCGTCGGCTGCTTCCGCGCCGCGGGGTTCGACGTCACGCCCTATCCTGTGGATTACCGAACGCCGTCCGGGCCCGCCGTCTGGCGCCCGTCTTCTGCGACGACACGCAATCTCGAGAAGGTGCATTTCGCGATTCGCGAATACCTCGGTCTCGCCGCCTATTATCTCACCGGCCGCACCGGCTCGCTCATTCCTGGGCCGGCCACACCTGAGAATGTCAAAACATCTGGATGAATTCGCATGCGCGGATGGTCAGTCCCGCGATGCTTCCTTCGTCTCCGAATCCTCGTTCGGTAAACCGATCCGATAGATGCCCTTCACCCCGATCGGCGCGACCGATCGCCCCTTGCGTCGAATGTCGACGCGCCCTTCGAGTGCAAGGCGCATCGCCTCGACCTTGATCGGCTTCATCAAAAGGCGCCAAAGCTTCTCGTCGGATCCCACCAGCGTTCGTGCGACCTCCGACGGACAGATGGTCTTGTCGGCCCCGCGTTGACGGACGGCCATCTCGATCGCCTCTGCGATCGTCGCGGGCTCGGGTATGTTTGGGGACTGGGTCATTCCGTTAGCTCTTCTGCCGGAAGTGAACCGGCTTTAGACGCGCAGCCAAGCGTCGCAGTTTGCGTCCCTGTGCCGGCCTGATTGGGATCGCCAGCCAAGGCTGTGTCCGGCACGGCCAATCACGCAATTGCGTTTCGGGCAAGCGTCGCATGTCAGTCTCACGACAAATATTTCTTCGCCGACACGGCTTGTGGAGGAAGACCTTCATCGATAATTAACCCGACGCAGGCTGAGCGGACCGGAGCGGTCCCGCCTGCCGAACTCACTTCAGGATAGTTCTCTCGATGGAAGACAGCGTGCGTAAGTCGTGCTGGGGCGTTACCGTTTGGACGGTCGCGATCTTTTCAGCACTCCTAATTCTCGGGTTCCTCTGCAACGTTCCCGAAACGATGGCCATTGCGGCAAACTGATCCTGTC
>JBBSUS010000549.1:0-2634 GCA_038234195.1 Hyphomicrobiales bacterium
ACGCAGGCGCCGTCGGGTGCGGGCTTTGCGCTGGAAAACCGCGTCGCTTCGACCAAGGCGTTTCCCGACATCTCCGGCGCGATGAAGGTCGAGCGTCTCGCCGGCTTCTTTCATCGCTTCCGCAATAGCCTCTACGCTCTCGCGGGTCCCGATTCCACGCGCATCGGCCTGCTGACGCCGGGGCCGCACAACGAGACCTATTACGAGCAGGCCTATCTTGCGCGCTATCTCGGCCTTTTGTTGCTGGAAGGCGGCGATCTCGCCGTCAACGACGGTGTGGCGATGGTGCGCACCGTCGACGGCGTCAAACCGATCGAGGTGCTCTGGCGCCGGCTCGACGCCGATTTCTGCGATCCGCTGGAGCTCTATGCCGGCTCGCGTATCGGTACGCCCGGTATCGTACGCGCGATTTTGTCCGGCCAGTTGACCATGGTCAACGCTTTGGGCTCGGGCATCCTGGAAAGCCGCGCCCTGATGGCATTCCAGCCGGCGCTGGCTCGGGCGTTGACGGGGGCGCCCTTGAGCGTTCCGACGATCGCGACATGGTGGTGCGGCCAGCGCGAGGAGCGCGACTATGTCCTCGCCCAGAGGGACCGGCTGCAACTCGCTGCCGCCTTTCCACCCTCGGCGACCGACGTGTTCCTGAGGAATGGCGGATTTGACCCGGACGCCTTCACCGACGATCCCCACGTCAACGGGGCGGAATATGTCGGTCAGGAGATCGCCGCGCTGTCGACCCAGCCGGTGTTCATCGATGGCGTCCTGAAGCCGCGGCCGGTGACGCTGCGCGTCTTCCTGGCCCGCGACGAAGAGGGCTGGCACGCCATGCCGGGCGGCTTTGCGCGGGTCGGCGACCTCCCCGAAGCGCGGGTCGTCTCCATGCAGGCCGGAGGACGCTCGACAGACGTCTGGATCGCCACCAGGACGGCGTCGAAACCGGTGACGCTGCTCGGCGGCGGCAACGGCCGGTTCCTGCGGCGACTGCCGGGCGCACTGCCGGCGCGCGCCGCCGACAATCTCTTCTGGCTCGGGCGCTACGCCGAGCGCTGCGAGGTCGCGACCCGCCTCCTGCGGATCGTCGCCGCCCGCGAGGCGATGGCGCATGACGCTCCAACGGCCACGGCACCCGAGACGCGGCCGCAAGCCGACAGACAGGCCGATGCCGGACGTGGCGCAGCCCCAGGCAGCCTTCCGCAGGCCCCGGCGGGAAAAGCTCCCGCACCGGACATTGCTCCCGGCACGGCGCCTGCACGCCCATCAGCCACGAGCGGCGAAACAGAGACAGACGCCAACACGCTCGATGCCCAGATCGCCTCCCTCTTGGCGGAACTCGGCGTTTCCGTCGCCGACCCCAAGCGCGGACTCCTGAAATTGGCCCGCCAGGCCGCCGACACCGCTTCACGCATCCGCGACCGGTTTTCGCCGGACGGCTGGCGCACACTGACCGAGATCGTCGACCTGATCCTGTCCGCCATCGCCGACGAAGACGGCGATCTCGTCGACCTCACCTCGCAGGTGCTGACCCGCCTGTCCGGCTTTACCGGGCTGGTGCGAGAAAACATGTATCAGTTCATGGGCTGGCGGTTCATGCAGTGCGGGCGGCGCATCGAGCGCGCGCAGATGTCGGCGACGATCGCGGCGAAGCTGATCGCGCCGGCCGGCGTCGACGGGGAGCCGACCGAAGGCGCGCTCGAAGCGCTGCTCGAATTCACCGACAGCCGCGTGACCTACCGGCGGCGCTATTCTGTGGACCTGTCGATGGAGACGGTCCTCGACCTGACCATCCTCGACCCCCTCAACCCGCGCTCCCTCGCCTTTCAGGTGTCGAGCCTGGCCGACCGCCTCGTCGAACTGCCGGGCGTGCGGACAGGCGAGACCCGCGACACGCTGCATCGGCGCATCGCCCGGCTCAAGGTGCGGCTGGAAACGGCTGATGCGATCGAGGTCGACCCTGCGTTTCTCGACCGCATCGTCGGTGATCTGGGGCTGTTGTCCGAACTTCTGACGCGCCGCTATCTGATGGCGGCGCCGACCGAGATCCAGCAGGCGGCGGTGCCGGAATGAAATACGACATCACACTGAAGATCGCCTACGACTACCCCTCGGCCGTCGAAGTCGCGCGCCATACGCTGCGGGTGCGCCCACGGGCGCTCGATGGCCAGACCATCGAGACGGCGCAGGTGAAGATCACGCCGGCGCCCGACGAGCGGATCGGAGATCGCGACTTCTACGGCAATCCACTTGACGAGATCGCGCTGACGCGGCGGCACGAGAGATGGCGCATCGAGATGCGCGCCCGGGTCGACGTCGCACCGGCGCTCGCCGATCTGGCCGCCACCCCGTCGCTCGCGGCAGTCGCCGACGCAGCGCAGCGCTCGCGCGACGCCTCCGGCCTGTCGCCGGTCCATTTTCTGGGGCGCTCGCGCCGGATCGCGCCGCTGCGCGACGTCTCCCACTACGCCGCCGAGGGCCTGCGCGAGCCCTGTCCCGAGGCAGGCCAGGCGTTGGCCACGTGCGGCAGGCACGAGCCGCGCGAGCCACGGGTCGCAGGCGAAGCCGTGATGGCACTGACGCGGACGATCAAGGCGGATTTCGCCTATCGGCCCGGCGCCACCAAGGTCGGCACCGGCGTCG
>JBBSUS010000550.1:0-2633 GCA_038234195.1 Hyphomicrobiales bacterium
CCGTCCTGAGGGTGACAGCGACACGGATCATGATCGTCGCGCTCGCGGCCCTGTCGCTCGATCTGGTCCTCGGCTACGGCGCGATGGTGTCCTTCGGCCATGCCGCGTACATCGGCATCGGCGCCTATTCGGTCGCGATCCTTTCTGCCAGCGGCATCGATGATCTCCTGCTTCAGGCGCTCGCGGCGATAGTCGCCTGTAGCCTTTTCGCTCTCGTCACAGGAGCGATCTCGCTGCGGACGAAGGGCGTCTATTTCATCATGATCACGCTGGCTTTCGGCCAGATGGCGTATTTCTTCATGGTGTCGCTCTCGACCTATGGTGGCGACGACGGCATCACGCTTCGCGCGCGCTCGACGCTCTTCGGGATGCCGCTGCTTCGCACCGACATGTCCCTGTTCTACGTCGTTCTTGCGGTTCTCGTCATCGCGTTCGTCGCGCTTCGGGCCGTCGTCGGGTCGCGCTTCGGTCGTGTTCTTCGCGGCACGCGCGACAATGCCCTGCGCATGCGGGCGATCGGTTTTTCGCCCTTCCCCTACCAGTTGACGGCCTATGTGCTGGCCGGCGCCACCGCTGGCATCGCCGGCGTCTTTCTCGCCAACCAGGCAGAGTTCGTTTCACCGGCCTACATGACATGGCAGCGATCCGGCGAACTCATCGTTATGGTCGTGCTTGGCGGCATGGGCACACTGGTCGGTGCGATCGGCGGCGCCATCGCCTTCATGCTCGTCGAGGACTGGCTCGCGATGCTGTCCGAGCACTGGAAGCTCGGCCTTGGCGTGATCATCGTCCTCATCGTTCTGTTCACCCGCGGCGGCATCGTCGGCGGCGTCGAGCGGTTGCTTGGAAGGACGCGGCCATGACAACCGCGCCGCTGCTGGCCGTCACCGGCCTGAAGAAGGCCTTCGGGGCACTCACCGTGACCGACGATGTCAGCTTCGACGTCATGCCGGGCGAACTGCATGCGATGATCGGTCCGAACGGCGCCGGCAAGACGACGCTGATCCATCAATTGTCGGGAAGTCTCGGCAGCGATGCGGGAACGGTCCGGTTGGCCGGCGAGGACATATCGGACCTCGGCATGGTCGAGCGTGTGCGCCGAGGCCTCGCACGCTCCTTCCAGATCACCTCCATCCTCGACGGCTTCACCGTTCTGGAAAACGCCGCCATGGCCGTCCAGGCGCGATCGGGATCGAGCTTTCGCTTCTTCGCGGACGCCGCGAACGAGGCCGGACTGAACAGGCAGGCGATGGCGGCATTGTCCCGTGTCGGGCTCGACGATCGAGCACACCGACGTGCTGGCAGCCTGTCGCACGGCGAAAAGCGCCAGCTCGAGATCGCCATTGCGCTGGCGACCGGCGCGAAGCTCCTGCTGCTCGACGAGCCGCTGGCGGGGACCGGCAGGGAAGAAACCGCGGTGCTGGTCGCGCTGATGCGCGAATTGAAGGCGACCCACACGATCGTCCTGATCGAGCACGACATGGACGCTGTCTTCGCCCTCGCCGACCGGCTGAGCGTCCTCGTCTATGGCCGGCTGATCGCGACCGGCACCCCGGACGCGATCCGCAACGACCCGCAAGTGCGCGCCGCCTATCTCGGTGAAGAGGAGACCACCGGATGCTGAAGGTCGAGGGTCTGGAAAGCGCCTATGGCGACAGCCGCGTTCTCTTCGGCATCGACCTTGCCGTCGGTGACGGCGAGGTGGTGACGCTTCTGGGCCGCAACGGCATGGGCAAGACGACGACGGTCAAGTCGATCTTCGGACTGTTGAAGCCGCGGGGCGGCCGCGTTCTCATCGACGGCGAGGACGTCACCGGACGCCCGCCGCATGTCGTTGCGAAACGCGGGCTCGGCCTCGTTCCGGAGGGACGCCAGATCTTCCCGACACTGACGGTGGAGGAAAACCTCGTCGCCACCCATCGCACTGATCCGGGCAAGGGCGCGGCGAAATGGACGCTGCCCGGCATCTACCGCCTGTTTCCACGACTTCAGGAACGCCGCCGCAACATGGGCAACCAGCTTTCGGGGGGCGAGCAGCAGATGCTGGCCATCGGCCGGGCGCTGATGACCAATCCACGCCTCGTCGTCCTCGACGAGGCCACGGAGGGACTGGCACCGCTGATCCGCGCGGAAATTTGGGCCTGCCTGAAGGCAATCAAGGACGCCGGCGAGGCGATCCTTGTCATCGACAAGAACGTCGATGCGCTGGCCCGCTTCGCCGACCGGCACGTCGTCATCGAAAAGGGCCGCGTGGCCTGGACGGGTACCACCGCCGATCTCAGGGCGACGCACGACATCAAGGAGCGGTTCCTGCATGTGTGAGGTGCAGCCTCAAAGCGCCGCCCGCTGGCGGGCCTGGAAAGGTTGCGGCGAGCGGCGTGAACGAGCCGCCTTGCCGCGCCTGTCGATGGTCGCGTCGTCTTGCGCGATCGGCCGCAGACAAAGCAGCTTCGTCATCCTCGGGGCTGTCCCGAGAATCTACTGTCGCCGGCCTCAAAGGGCTGCGTTGCGGCCTGAACACATATCCTCAAGCGCTTCGGGGGTGGACAACGCAGCAGATCCTCGGGACAGGCCCAAGGTTGACGCCGCTCATGAGGCACAGCCCGACATATCACTCGCCGCTCGGATGCTGC
>JBBSUS010000551.1:0-2627 GCA_038234195.1 Hyphomicrobiales bacterium
ACCGGCGAGGAGCGCCTGCGCCGCGATTGGGAGATCGAAGGCACCACCGGCTACGAGTTCATCACGGCACTCTCCGGGCTCTATGTCGATCCGACCAAGGAGGCGCCGATGAACGACGCCTATCAGGCCTTCCTCGGCGAGGAAGAGGATCTGCGCGCAATGATCACGAGGCAGAAGCGCTCAATCTTCCAGCGCAATCTGGCCGGCGAGCTCTCGCATCTGACGATTGTGGCCCTGTCGGTCGCCGAACGGGGCCTTGCAACCCGCGATCTCGGCCAGGACACCATCGCGCGGTCGATCGTGGAGATCGCGACGGCGTTGCCGGTCTACCGAACTTACGTCTCTGTTGACGGTGTGCCGCACCGTGACATCGCGATCATCGACGACGCGGTCGATCTCGCCACCACTTGGCGCGAGGTCGAGGCCGATGAGCCCCTGCAGTTCATCGGGCGCCTGCTGAAGCTGGACTTCGAGGCGGGCGAGGACGTCGCCGGCGCGCTCGACTTTACCCGGCGTTTCCAGCAGACTACGGGCGCGGTCATGGCCAAGGCCGTCGAGGATACGGTGTTCTACCGCTACAACCGGCTGATCGCGCTGAACGAGGTCGGCGGCGAACCCGACCGCTACGGTGCCGATGTCGATGCCTTCCACGAGCAGATGGCGATCCGGGTCAAAGATCAGCCCGAGGGCCTGCTCGCCACCTCGACCCATGACACCAAGCGCGGCGAGGACGCGCGCGCCCGGCTTTATACGCTGTCGGAGGCGCCCGAGCGCTGGCAGGCGCTGGTCGCCGGATTTGCCGAGGCGATGGCCCCGTGGCGCAAGGCGATCGAGCCTTCGCTGAGTTCGCCGGAGCCCGCCACGGAATGGGGCCTCTACCAATCCATCCTCGGCGTGCTGCCCGCCGATTTCGAGCCGGGGGACGCGGAGGCGCGCGCCTTGATCGGCGAGCGTGTTTCAGCCTTTGCCGAAAAGGCCGTACGCGAGGCCAAGCGCTGGACATCGTGGACGTCGCCCGCCGAAGCCTATGAGGCCGCGTTAAAGAGCTTCGTCGAGGCGGTCTTCGACGAAGCCCAGTCGGGGCCGTTCCTGAAGAACTTCTGGACCGCGGTTCAGCCTTTCGTTGCGGCCGGTGTGCTCACGTCGCTGTCGCAGACGGCGATCAAGATGGTCGCGCCAGGCGTGCCGGACATCTACCAGGGCACCGAGCTCTACGATTATTCCTTGGTCGATCCGGACAACCGCCGCGCCATCGACTTCGTCGCGCTTGCCGACATTCTAGGCGAGGCTGGCGAGCCCGCCGAAGCGCTGGCCGACTGGCGCAGCGGCCGCATCAAGGCGCTGGTGACGGCCCGTGGGCTGGCCATGCGCAAGCGTGCGCCTGCGCTGTTCACGCGGGGGGACTACGTGCCGCTCGATGTCACGGGCGCGATGGCCGCTCATGTGGTGGCCTTTGCGCGCACCGACGAGACGGGCCACGCGGCCATCGTCATTGCGCCACGGCTGGCCCTGACGCTGCTCGATGGTGCACAAACGCCGGCCGTGGTCGTCGAGCGGTGGGCGGACACGACCGTCACCTTGCCCTCGAGCCTCGCCGCGAAGCGTTTCCGCAACGTCTTGACGGACCGGACCTTGGCGGCGAGCCAGACACACCGGGTCGCAGAATTGCTGGCGGTCCTGCCGGTGGCGCTACTTGAGAGCGCCTGAGCGGCGGAACGCCGGGGGACGCCTTCGCTTGACCTTCGCGGTCGCGCCAACAGGTTGAACGGCAGCCCCGCGTTTGACCGTCTCACGGCATTCACGACGCGGGGCAAGAGGAGACCCCATGACCATCCGCACCATCGTCTGGAACGAGTTCATCCACGAGCGCGAGAACGCCAGCGTCAGGGACATCTATCCGGACGGCATCCACGCCACCATCGCCGATGCGCTCGCGAAGATCGGCGGCTTCGACGTATCGACCGCGACCCTCGACGAGCCCGAGCACGGCCTGCCGCAAGCTCGGCTCGACGAGACCGATGTGCTGATCTGGTGGGGCCACAAGGCCCATGGCGAGGTGGAGGATGCTGTGGTCGACCGGGTGGTGAACCGCGTGCACCAGGGGATGGGTCTCATCGTCCTTCATTCGGGGCACTTTTCCAAACCGTTCAAGCGGCTGATGGGAACACCCTGCTCGCTGCGCTGGCGCGAGGCCGGCGAGCGCGAGCGGCTGTGGGCGGTCAATCGCTCCCATCCCATCGTCAAGGGTGTCGCTCATTCGATCGAATTGCCCAATTCGGAGATGTACGGCGAGCCGTTCCTGGTACCCGAGCCGATGGAGACGGTGTTCATCTCCTGGTACGAGGGCGGCGAGGTGTTCCGCTCGGGGCTGACATATCAGCGTGGCGCGGGGCGGATCTTCTATTTCGGGCCCGGCCACGAGACCTATCCGATCTACAAGAACGAGCAGATCCAGACGGTCCTCGCCAACGCCGTGAACTGGGCCCACAATCCCGTGGCCTGGACCGACATCGCCGACGCGCCGAACGTGCCCGTCGAACAGGCGCCCGAACGGATCGAAAAGCGCGGCCCGTCTTTGCATCAGTCCGGCGAGGCGGGTTTTCGGTGAGCGCCGTGCTGGGCGCTGG
>JBBSUS010000552.1:0-2623 GCA_038234195.1 Hyphomicrobiales bacterium
CTCCGGCCTCGTCCTGTTGTTCGGCCTGCAATCGATCATCAACATGGCGGTGAATTTGCAGTTGATGCCCGCCAAGGGCATGACGCTTCCCTTCATCTCCTATGGCGGCTCCTCGATGATGGCGGTCGCGATCTCAGCCGGTTTCGTGCTGGCACTCACGCGCAAGCGTCCGGAGAATCGCTCGCAGACCGACAAGCTGATGGAGCGCACCTACGCCGTACATGCCGCGACGACGTGAAATCGAGCAATGGATGAAGACTGGCGAAATTCTGGCGACGACCCGTCGAAACCGGCGGGTGAGACACTGGAACGGCTTACCGAAGCGCAGCGCGAGCAGATCAAGCTCGGAGCGGCCTATTTGAATGGCATCGCGTCAAGCCTCATTATCGTTGGTGGCCTTGCCATTCCCACCTCAATCCTGCTGAATATCGCGGGAAAGACGGTGATCGCGCTGATGATCGGTATTTTTTGCTTCGTTGCGAGCCCCGCACTACATCAGTTGGCGAAGAGATCGTTGAAGGGTTTGGATCGATGACGATTTTCACGACTGTCGTCGCCATTTTGATCACGCCGGTCAGCGCGTTGCTCATCGGGTGGTGGGTTTTGCGCGATTCCAGAAAAATCGCGGCGCAAGCGCGTCCACGACGTCCTTTGAACGCCGCCGAGCGTCGTTGATCGACCTGCATTCCATAGCCTTGCGTCCGTCGACAGTCACGTCTATCGCCCATCCATGACCACCATTCTCCTCTCCGCGGGCGGCACCGGCGGCCATCTCTTCCCGGCCGAGGCCCTGGCGCACGAACTCGTGGCGCGCGGCTTCGACGTGCATCTCGTCACGGACGACCGCGCGGGCCGTTATGCCGACCGCTTTCCGGTGAAAGAGGTTCACCGCGTCCGCTCGGCGACCTTCGCCTCGAAGAATCCCGTCAAGGTCGCCTCCGCCCTCTGGACGCTCTGGACCGGCTTTCGTGAGGCAGGCGCGCTGATCCGGCGACTGCGTCCCGCCGTCGTCGTCGGCTTCGGCGGATATCCGACGGTCCCGCCGGTGATGGCCGCAACCCGTGCCGGCCGACCGACGCTTCTGCACGAGCAGAATGCCGTGATGGGGCGGGCCAACAAATTCCTCGGTCCTCGCGTCGACGCGATCGCGGCAGGCATCCCGCAGGATCACGCCGACAAATTCTACGCGTCGAAGATCACGGTCACCGGTAATCCGGTGCGTCCGGCGATCATCGAAGCAGCCAGGATCCCCTACATTGTGAGCGTGGAAGGCCAGCCCTTCAACCTCGTCGTTTTCGGCGGCAGCCAGGGCGCGCAGTTCTTCTCCGACGCCGTTCCCAAGGCTATCGAACTCCTGCCACAAGCGCTGCGCAAGCGCCTGGTGGTGACCCAGCAGGCCCGTGCGGAGGACGAGGCGGCGGTCAAGGCCGCCTACGAGCGTCTCGGCCTTGCCGCGACCGTTTCGCCCTTCTTCTCCGACATGGCGGAGCGATTGGGTCACGCCCATCTGGTCGTCAGTCGCTCCGGTGCCTCGACGGTTTCGGAGATCTCCGTCATCGGAAGGCCGGCGATCCTCGTGCCATACCCCCACGCGCTGGACCACGATCAAGCCGCCAACGCGGCCAAACTCGAGGCCGAGGGCGGCGCCATGGTCGAGCGCCAGGCCGACCTGTCGCCCGAGCGCCTCGCCGGACTAATCGAGGGCATTGCCGCCGATCCCGCCCGTGCCGAGGCCATGGCCAGGGCCGCAAGGGCGACGGGCATTCCGGACGCGGCGCGGTTGCTTGCCGATCTCGTTGCGTCTATGCCGCGACCTGAAAAGACGGTCTGATCCGTTTGATATCAGACGATGAACCGGACGGGATATCCGGCGAGTCGGCTCAGTTGTTTTATGCGTCGGACGCCCAGGAACCTGTCGAAAAGCGTTTCGGGCCGATTGCCATCTGGAGGGGTTTCCCATGAAGATGCCGCCGAATATCGGACCGGTTCATTTCATCGGCATCGGCGGCATCGGAATGAGTGGCATCGCCGAGGTGCTGGTCAATCTGGGCTACACGGTGCAAGGCTCCGACCAGTCCGAGAATGCCAACGTCCAGCGCCTGCGCGAACAGGGCGTCACGGTTCACATCGGCCACGCTGCCGAAAATCTCGGGAAAGCCGAGGTCGTGGTCGTCTCCACGGCCATCAAGCGCTCCAACCCCGAGCTTGCTGCCGCTCGCGAAAGGCTGCTGCCGATCGTGCGCCGCGCCGAGATGCTCGCCGAGCTGATGCGATTCCGCCAGGCGATCGCCATCGGCGGCACCCACGGCAAGACGACCACCACGTCCATGGTCGCGACCCTCCTCGACGCCGGCGATCTCGATCCGACCGTGGTCAATGGCGGCATCATCAACGCCTACGGCACCAACGCCCGCATGGGCGGCGGCGACTGGATGGTTGTCGAGGCCGATGAATCCGACGGCACCTTCCTGAAGCTGCCGGCCGATGTCGTGGTCGTCACCAACATCGACCCGGAGCACCTCGACCACTACGGCACTTTCGACAAGGTCCGTACCGCCTTCCGCACCTTCGTGGAAAATGTACCCTTTTACGGCTTTGCGGTGATGTGCCTCGACCATCCGGA
>JBBSUS010000553.1:0-2617 GCA_038234195.1 Hyphomicrobiales bacterium
AGGTCAACCAACGAACGAAAAAGTCAATAATGTCGTCGTCGGCGGTTTGATCTTGACCCGTCAAGGTCAGCGCCTCGCTTGCAACAACGCGATGCGGCGCCGGTCGAGGATCAGTCTTCGACGAGAATGGTGCCCGTCACCTCGATGCCGAAGCCGGTGAGGCCGATGTAGGATCGCTCGTGCGTCGCCAGCACGGCGATCGAGCGGATTTTCAGGTCGCGCAGGATCTGGGCGCCAACACCGATCTCGCGCCAGCGCTGCTGGCGGGCAAGCGCGCTGCCGTGCTTTTCGCCGTCCGCGTGGTCGGCCACGGCCTCGACGCTGTGGAACTGGTCGACATTCGGCGTACGCAGCAGCATCAGGACGCCGCTGCCGTGGCTTTTTAGGGTGTCGACGGCAATCTCCACCCAGGTCTTGGCATCGGCCGTGCGACCGAAGAGATCGAGGACGGGCTGCTCGCGGTGGATGCGCGTCGGCACCCGCTCGGCGCCCTTGACGTCGCCAAAGACGGCGACGACGTGCTGCATCTGGTCGAAGGGCGTCTCGTATATCCGCACATTCGCCCGCATGCCGCCGACGGTCATCGGCTGCTCCTTGACGCAGGTCACGAAGGATTCCCGCCGAATGCGGTAGGAGATCAAATCCTCGATCGAGATGATCTTCAGGCCGTGCTCGCGGGCGAAGGGAATCAGCCCATCGAGGCGCTTGACCGTGCCATCGTCATTGACGATCTCGGCCAGGACGCCGGCCGGCTCCAGCCCAGCCAGCTTGGCAAGGTCCGTCCCCGCCTCGGTGTGGCCCGAACGGGTCAGCACGCCGCCATCGCGGGCGATCAACGGGAAGATGTGGCCGGGCTTGATGAAGTCGGAGCCCGAGCAGTTGTCGTTGGCCAGCGCCCGCACCGTGTTGGTGCGTTCCTCGGCCGAAATGCCTGTGGTCATCCCCTTCTTGTAGTCGACCGAGACGGTGAAGGCGGTCCGCATCGGGTCGATGTTGTTGGCGACCATCGGCGGCAGGTTGAGCTTGTCGGCCCGCTCGGCGGTCATCGGCACGCACAGAATGCCCGAGGTGTGGCGGATCATGAATGCGATCTTCTCCGGCGTCGCCTTGGCGGCGGCCATGATCAAATCGCCCTCGTTCTCGCGGTCGGTGTCGTCGACGACGACCACGAGTTCGCCCTCGGCGATGGCGGCGATCGCGTCCTCGATGGAGTCGAGTTCGAAGCTTTGGTCGGTCATGAAGGACGTGTCCCTGCGATGAAGCGGATGCGTTTTGCGGCTTGTCTATGCGTCAATGTCTGCATGATCAATCGCGTGCGCGACGACGCTGCGGTTCCGTATTGCAGTCAATGCGGCTCAGCCTCGCCCGCGATAGGGCGGCACGCCGGCATCGGGCACCCAGGATCCTTGCGGCGGCGCACCGGTCTGCCAGAAGACGTCGATCGGGATCCCGCCGCGCGGATACCAGTAGCCGCCGATCCGCAGCCAGAGCGGCTTCGTCTCCAGGACGACGCGCCGGGCGATCTTGACCGTGCAGTCCTCGTGAAAGGCGCCGTGATTGCGAAAGCTCGTCAGATACAGCTTCAGCGACTTGGATTCGACCAGCCGTTTGTCCGGCGCATAGTCGATGACCAGATGGGCGAAGTCCGGCTGGCCGGTCACCGGGCAGAGCGAGGTGAACTCGGGACAGGTGAGACGCACGATGGTCGGCGGCCCGTCGCCGCGTTCATAGGGCACGGTTTCGAGCATCGCTTCGTCGGGCGAGGCGGCGGGCCGGCTGTCGCGACCGAGTTGGGACAGCTCGCCGAGCGGCGGATGGGTGTTGGACATCGGATGTTCCATCGAAGGGGTCGGGGTGGCCGGAGAGGTCAGGTGGCAAGATCGCAGAACGCCGGGAAAATGCCGACACAGGCGACCTGGGTCGTGCCTTGCCAGATCATCTCCACGGCAACGAAGACGATCACCAAAAGTCCGAGCCACGCGATGATCGGATAGCGACCCAGAAGCCGGGCGATGAGATTGGCCGCCGCACCCATCAGCGCGACAGAGATCAGGAGGCCGATCACGAGCACGCCCATGTGGTCGCGCGCGGCGCCCGCAACGGCGAGGACGTTGTCGAGCGACATGGAGAGGTCGGCGATGACGATGTGGCTGATGGCGCGCGCGAACGAGCGATCCTTCCTGCCCTTCGCCTGATCGCCGACAGCTTCGGGGTCGCCGCCGATCTCGTTGTGGCGAATTTCGCGGAACATGCGCCAGCCGACCCATAGCAGCAACAGCCCGCCGGCGAGCGTCAGCCCGACGACATCGAGGAGCTGCACCGCGATGAGCGCCAGCCCGATGCGCAGCACCACGGCGCAGGCGATGCCCCAGAAGATCACCCGCACACGAATGTCCTTGGCAACGCCTGCGGCTGCCATGCCGACGACGACGGCATTGTCGCCGGCGAGCACGATGTCGATCAGAAGCACCTGAAAAAGTGCGGCAAAATCAGCCGCCAGCATGGATTCGCTCAACGTTCGGGCCGTATCAGAGGGATATCGGGTCGCACCACGCCAATAGGGCGCGCCGACCTAACGTTAGAGTGGGGTTGTCGTCGCGATTGTCCAAAACCCGCG
>JBBSUS010000554.1:0-2611 GCA_038234195.1 Hyphomicrobiales bacterium
GCACGGTCCAGACGATGTCGGCGACCCCATCGCGAGCCTGGTCGAACAGTTCCGGCGGCGAGCCGCCGAGCTGCATCGAGGGATACATCTCGACCTTGATGCGCCCCTTCGATTGGGCCGTCACCTTGTCGGCCCAGGGCTTCAGGACAAGAGCGGGGATCGTCGACTGGGCCGGCAGGAACTGGTGGATGCGCAGTGTCACCTCCTGCGCCAGCGCCGTTCCACCCGCGAGGACGGCGATCAGGCCGGCCAGCGCCAGCGACTTAAACGGAAAATGCATGGCGTCGAAACCTCCCGAGACCGACGGTCCGGCGGCGCTTGGCCGTCCGGTTGGCCGCAGAGGGTCTTCGAAGCGGCCGCCTGCGTCAACAGGCCGAACGTCGTATAGACAGACGAATATGGCGGGTCGTCTCCATATGCGGCTGAGCAGCCCTGCCGCCGTTGAAAAAACGACAGCACCGGTCCATGCGCCTTTACATCGACGGGCCCGCCTACAAATGGCGCTGCATGGCGGTCCGGCCCGCCCGGCGCCATCACAAGACCGGCTCGACGAGACATGCAAGACACGGGTCGAGCCGCACAACAGGAGATGCCCCAACCATGACCCCCCCCTTCAAGGCCGACCAGGTCGGTAGCTTCCTGCGCCCCGAGCGCCTGCAGAAGGCCCGTGAACAATTCGCTGCCAAGAGCCTCGTCGCCGAGGAACTGCGCGAGATCGAGGACGAGTGCATCGCCGAGGTCGTCCGCAAGCAGGAAGACGTCGGCCTCAAGGGCATCACCGATGGCGAGTTCCGCCGCACCTATTTCCACGTCGATTTCCTCGAGCACCTTGAGGGCGTCGACGTCACCTACGGCGAGTTCAAGAACGCCTTCCGCAAGGACTCAGGCGAAGAGGTCGGCTTCGCCCCACCGACGATGCATGTGAACGAGGAAATCCGTCACTCCAAACCCATTCAGGGCGCCGATTTCGATTATCTGAAGAGCCGCGTCACCAAGACGCCGAAGGTCTCAATCCCCGCGCCCTCGATGCTGCATTTCCGCGGCGGGCGCGATGCGATCTCGAAGGACGTCTATCCCGACCTCGAAGCCTTCTACGACGACCTCACCGCCGCCTACCGCGCCGAGATCAAGGACCTCGCCGACCGCGGCTGCCGCTATCTGCAGATGGACGACACCCATCTCGCCTATCTCTGCGATCCCAAAATCCGCGCCAACACCGCAAAGCGCGGCGACGACCCGGACGAACTGACCCGGCTCTACTGTCGGCTGGTGAACGATTCGATCAAGGACCGGCCGGACGACATGACCCTGTCGATTCATCTCTGCCGCGGCAATTTCAAGAGCGCCTGGGTCGCCGAGGGCGGCTACGAGCCGGTCGCGGAAATCCTGTTCAACGAGATGGGTGTCGACGGCTTCTTCCTGGAATATGACGACGAGCGCTCCGGCGACTTCGCGCCGCTGCGCCACATGCCGAAGGGCAAGACGGTGGTGCTCGGCCTGATGTCCTCGAAAAAGCCCGACGTCGAGCCGGCCGATACGGTCAAGCGCCGCATCGACGAAGCGGCGCAATTCGTCGACCTCGACCAGTGCGCGTTGTCACACCAGTGCGGCTTCTCCTCGACGGCGCACGGCAACGATCTCGGCCAGGATGACCAATGGCGCAAGCTCGAGCGCTGCGTGTCCGTGGCGCGGGATGTCTGGGGGTATTGAGGGGAGCTTATTTCAGACGCGTCGCGGCTCAAACCCTCACCCGTCTGCTCGCTCCCGCTCGCATCCACCCTCTCCCCATTGGGGAGAGGAATGGCGCGCTTTATTGCGACGCTTGCAAATAGGTGATTGAAACACAGCCGCATTCTTCTCCCCAAGGGGGAGAAGGTGGCCCGGAGGGCCGGATGAGGGGATCGGCCGAAGGCCTCTCGCGAAGAGCCCTTGCCCCCTACTTCAGCTCTTTCATCTTGTCCGTCACCGCGCTCGTCCAGGCGCCTTCCGGCTTCTTGGTGATCACAGGGTCGGACCCACCGCCCATCAAGACGGCCACCGTCTGCTGCGCAGCTGCCGTGTCGAGCGTGCCGTCGGAGCCGTCCACCAGCTTGCCGACCTCGCGGACCATTTCCTTCTGGTGCTTTTCGGTCTGCGCGCCGGTCGTGTCGTTGTCGAGAACGATCTGCGCCGCCTCGTCGGGATGCTCGACCGTATAGGCCCAACCCTTCATCGACGCCTTCACGAAGCGGGCATACTCGTCCACCTTCTTGGGATCTTTCAGCGAGTCCTGCATCACGTAGAGGCCATCCTCCAGCGTCGCGACGCCCTGGTCGTCATATTTGAACACGGTCAGTTCGTCGGCCGGAATGCCGGCGTCGATGACCTGCAGATACTCGTTGTAGGTCATGGTGGAGATGCAATCGGCCTGCTTCTGGATCAGCGGATCGACGTTGAAGCCCTGCTTGATGACGGTGACACCGTCCGGCCCGCCTTCGGTCGACAGTTTCAGCTTCGACATCCAGGACAGGAACGGATATTCGTTGCCGGAAAACCAGACGCCGAGCGTCTTGCCCTTGAAGTTCTCCGGGCCGGTGATGCCCGTGTCCTTGCGGCAGGTCAGCTCCATGCC
>JBBSUS010000555.1:0-2606 GCA_038234195.1 Hyphomicrobiales bacterium
TCGCCAGTCGCGATCGAAGGGCGCGGCGCGGTGCTTTTCGACAAGGGGATCGGGTGGCGCCGCGGCCCGCTTGCTGCGCGCGGCCGTCGGCAGGTCCGGGTGCGGCGCGCCCAGCCGAACCGGTGCCGGCCTTGCCTGACGCGCCTGATTGGTGGAAAAGTCCGGCACGGCCGGCATCGTCGGAGAATCCGGATCGTCGCCCGGCAGCGTCGGCGTCATGTCCGGAACGATGCCCGCGTTGCCTCCCATGATCACGTCCGCCGAAACCGTGGCCCCGCCAAAGCTGGCGAACCGGCCGGAAAACTGTCGAACCGTGCCCGTCGCATCGGACGCCTCCTGGACCGACGGCTTCTGCTTGGCGCGACGGGGGGCATGCCAGCTGGAATGCTGACGCCGCCGCTTGCGCTCGGCTTCGATTGCCTCTTCGTCGAGCGATAGTTTGGAATAATCGACGCTGCGGAAATTCCTGCGGAACGGCTCTGCCCGGTATTTTTCGGTCAACGGGTCGTCCGGCAAGGACTTGGGAACGTGTGGTATCGAAACCAGGCGCGCGGAGGCGGCCAGCGCCTCGCCGCCGTCACGGTCGTCATCGTTGTCATCGTCGTCCTCGTCGCCGGAGACGAACGACATGGCGCCAGACCGCGACGAAGGAGCCTCGCTCGAATTGGCGACCGCTGCCGATCCCGAAGTGGCGGGCTCTGTTTCGCCATCGGCGGTCAGACCCGTGGCGTTCACGTCGGCAGGGGTGGTGCTTGCCGGGAATGGGCCAGGCGTCGGCGGATCATTGCGCGCCGCACTCGGCGATGCCCCTCCGTTAGGCGACGACGGTGACGCGGGTCTGGCGACCCCAGCCTGACGAGCCGCAACGGCTGGCGGCGTCGCGCTGTTCGCCTTGTCCTGGCCGGCCTGCACCGGAATAGGCTCCCGGCTTCCGGTCCTCTTGCGGCGGCGGCGACCGGCAAGGGTGCCGAGCCCGAAGGCGGCGGCGATGAGCAGGACGATTTTCCCGAAGAAGGGAAGCATTCGATCACCTCGGCACTTGTCTGTCATCAGGACGGGGCATCACCGGACATCAGCTAGTGGCGGCGCCGCGACCTGCAACCGCTTAGCCAAACGGCGACGCGCTGGCGCGACCGGCCTTCGCGATATCCCGATCAGGCAAACCGACCGAAGAGATAACCGAAGACGAAGGCGGCAAGCAGAAAAGGCGATAGTCCGAGAAGGAACGTCAACATCGGTTCAGCCTACGCAGCTTCGCGCGCAAGGCAATGCGTCGCGGCATAAAACACCCGCAGACGCTTGCTGGCGGTACCGGGCGAAGGCTCGGCGCCCTGTCCATCGCCCGCCTCTTTTACATGCGGCCACAGGAGACCGGATAAAATCGGCCACATAACGAAAAAGGCCCGGTGCGCGAAGCACCGGGCCTTTTCTCTAATGAACGTAGCGTTCGGATCGAGAGATCAGAAGCTGCGGACGAACTGGACGAAGCCAGCGGTCTGGTCGATCGACGTGCCGTTGTAGTCGATGTTGGCGTAGGACAATTCGCCGAGCACGGAGAAGTTGTTCGTGATCGAGTAACCGACGTTGCCGACGAGCTTGTAGTAGTCGCCGTTGCCGAAGCTGCGAAGGCGGCTGGCATTGGTAACTGCACCAGCCGGTGTCACCGACGGACCGAAGATGTCGAAGGTCTCGCCGTAGACACCCGAAACAGCGACGCCCAGCTTGCCGAAGGCCTGCTGATAGCCGGCGCCAACCTGGTACTTGACAGGCAACGAATTGGCCGGGTTCGAAGCGTTCTGGTTTCCGATCGTGGCGACGTTCGAGAAGATGCCGATCGTCGAGTAGCGGCTTGGATCGAAGGCGTAGGAACCCTCGACCTTGAACTGCGCGTCCTGGAACGGCTTGATCGTGACCGCACCCTTCAGGGCGAAGGCACCATCGTCATTGCCCGGATAGACGCCGAACGGCGAGAACGTGTTGCCGCCGTATGCCGTGTTGGGGTTGACGCCGGTGTAGCCGGTCTGCCCGTTGATGTAATAGGCATTCGGGTAGGCCTGCGTCAGGTTCGAACGCTCGTCATAGGACGCGGCCAGATAAGCCTTCGCGAAGCCCGCATCGTAGGTCAAGAGACCGACGACGTCCGGAGCGAAATCGCCCGTGCCGTCATCTTCCAGCGAGAGCGAACCCGAGAAGCCGTTGGCGGCGTAGGTGTAGGATACGCGGTTGACCTGGAAATCGCCGACCGGAAGATCGGTATCGGTGAAGAGGCCGTCTTCCTGGGTCCACAGCGAGTCGAGGTAACCCATCGTGAGGCCACCGAGCTGGATGTAGCCCATGTCCATCGAGTAGTTCTGGTCGCTGCCGCTCGCACCGTACTGGGTGCCGGTGCCGAACGCGTTGGTCGCCTGGATACGGGCGAAGCCGCGCAGGGTGCCGAGTTCGGTCTCTTCGCGAGCATCGAAGTTCAAGCGGACGCGAACCTGCGAGCCAGCCTGGTAGTCGTCGCCTTCGTCGTTGACGGTCGCAGAATTACCAACGACCGCATACTTGAAGCGAACGTAGCCGTTGATCGACAGGCAGGTCTCGGTGCCCGGGATGTAGAAGAA
>JBBSUS010000556.1:0-2603 GCA_038234195.1 Hyphomicrobiales bacterium
CGTAAGATACAACGATTCCTCGACGGCGGTGTTGCCGGCACCTAACTCGACCACGTACTTGCCGCTGTAGAAAAATCGGTCGAACGTCGCGCAAGCAGACACACCGAAGCCTTGAATAATATCCTCGCTCGGAAGGCCCAACCATTTTGCCTGGGCGCCGGTGGCGACGATCAGCGCGTCGCAGGTGTAGACCGTGCCGGAATCGCCGACCAGCCGGAACGGCCGAACAGCCAGGTCGGCCGAGACGATGAGATCGCTCGCCATCTCTGTGCCGACGTTCAGCGCCTGCGCCTTCATCTGCTCCATCATCCACGGACCCTGCACCGGATCGGCGTAGCCCGGGTAGTTCTCGACGTCGGTGGTGATGGTCAGCTGACCACCTTCCTGCAGGCCGGCGACCAGCAACGGCTTCATCATCGCACGTGCCGCATAGATTGCGGCGGTGTAGCCGGCCGGACCGGATCCGAGGATCAGAACTTCGACGGGACGCTCGTTACCGTTGCCCGCAGTCGGGTTCGCAGGGGTCTCGGTCATCTTCAAAGCCTCGCTCGATCAGCGTCCCGGCAGATGGCGGTGCGCGATCGCTCGTTCAAGTGCCCGCGCGGCAAAGCATCGTCGGCTTCCACACGTCATGATGCTCGGACCAATAGGCGTCGGGATGCACCGCTGCAACACCGCACGGATGGTTGTCCGCAGCTGATTGCTCATGGATGCCGGCGCGATGGACGCGGACAAAGCCCCGCGATAGAGCTTCGATCGTCGTCCCGCACCCCTTTGCGCCGCGACCCGAGCGATCAGCGGAGCCGATCCATTTTCCAGACCATCGCCTATGTGACGTCGAATTTCGGGCTGGGCCTTGCCGCCGCGATGCTGATCCCAGCGCTCGTCGATCTGTCCGACGGCAACAGCGACTGGCGCGTCTTCGTCGGCTGTGCCTTCCTCGTCGGCGTGATCAGCCTGCTCATCGCAGCAGCCACGCGAGGCGAGAGGCCGAAGTTCACACAGCGCCTCGGCTTCCTGCTGGTGACGACGGTCTGGTGCTTCGCGACGGTCGTTGGCGCATTGCCGATCTACGTCTCGTCGGTCAACGTCACCTTTGCAGGGGCCTGCTTCGAGGCGATGTCCGGGCTGACCACGACCGGTTCAACCGTCATCTCCGGCCTCGACGCGTTGCCGCGCGGCATCCTGATGTGGCGCTCTTTGCTGCAATGGCTCGGCGGCGTCGGCATCATCGGCATGGTGCTCCTGATCCTGCCATCGCTGCGGGCAGGCGGGTTGACCCTCTTCCACATGGAAAGTTCCGACAAGTCGGACAAGGTGCTGCCGCGCATCAACCAGCTGACCGGTGGTCTCATCGCCGCCTATGTCGCCCTGACGCTGCTTTGCACGATCGCCTACACTGCCCTGGGGATGAGCTTCTTCGACGCGATCAATCACGCCATGACGACGCTGGCGACCGGTGGCTACTCCACGCACGATGCGTCGATGGGATATTTCGACGACAATCGTCTGCTTGTCGCCTCGACGATCTTCATGGTTCTCGCCGCACTCCCCTTCGTCATCTACATCCGGGCCTTCCTCCCGAACCGTTTCCAGCTTTGGAAGGACCCGCAGATCCTGGTGTTCATCCTGATCTGCGTCGTTCTCAGCCTCGCCATCGCCATCACCCGACGGGTCGTCAACGACACGCCCTTCGGCGAAGCGCTGATCTCGTCGAGCTTCAATCTCGTGTCGGTGATCACCACGACGGGCTATGCGTCGGAGGATTATACGCTCTGGTCTAACGCCGCGATCGGCATCTTCTTTCTGGCCAGCTTTCTCGGCGGCTGCGCCGGTTCGACGGCCGGCGGCATCAAGGCCAACCGCCTCGTCATCCTCTATCGGGTCGTTCAGGGCAGCTTCCGCCGTCTGGTCCGCCCGAACTCGATCGTCCGGCTGAAATACGGCAATGACGACATCTCCGAAGACACGCTGCGGACCGTCACGATCTTCTTCTTCCTGTTCTTCGGCACCCTTTTGATGGGGACGGTCGCCCTGACGATGTTCAATCTCGACATCATCACCGCCTTTTCCGGAACGCTGACCGCGCTCTCGAACGTCGGCCCGGGCTTCGGCCAGATCATCGGCCCGGCAGGCAATTTTGCCTCGCTCCCCGACGGCGCGCTCTGGGTGCTGTCGCTGGTCATGCTGCTTGGCCGACTGGAACTGGTGACGGTGATCATTCTGTTCTTCCCATCGGTTTGGACCGACTGAAGAGAGATCCATTGCGCGACAAGCCATTGAGCCCAGAGCTGGACGCCGTTTTCATCAATCTCGACCGCGCCTTGGAACGTCGTCGGTTCATGGAGGATCAAGCGGAGGCGCTGGGGCTGTCGCTCACACGTTTTACCGCCGTGGAGGCCGCCAGTTTTTCCGACGCCCAGATGGTCGAGAGGACTAGAGCGTGGGAACGCCCTCTGACACGGTCGGAGTTCGCCTGCTTCCGGTCGCACGAGTTGTTGTGGCGCCGGGTCGCGCAAGCCACGACGCCGCTGATTGTCCTGGAAGACGACGTCGCCTTGTCCCGCCGCTTCATGGAGCTTCTTCCAAGCATCGCTGGGTTC
>JBBSUS010000557.1:0-2600 GCA_038234195.1 Hyphomicrobiales bacterium
CTGTCGCTGCCGGTCCCGACCGCCGTGATCTATCCGGGCCAGCCCATCCTCGAGCGCGGGCTCGATCATCGCAACTTCATCGTCAATGACGAGAAGATCGGCCTCTTTGTCGTTACCGAGGACGCACTTCAGGGCAAGGTCGCGCGCCGCACGCTGCTGCCGGGTCAGGCCATCCGCCTCGCCGACCTCAAGACGCCCGATCTCGTGCGCGCCGGCAAGGCGGTCACCATGATCTATGCGCAGGATGGGCTCATCATCACCGGCACGGGCACAGCGTTGCGCTCGGCCGGCGAGGGCGAGACGATCCGCGTGCGCAACGACGACAGCGGGATCGTCGTCTCCGGGATCGTCGCATCCGACGGCTCCATCCGGATCGAGGGCTGATCGTGGGCTCGACCATCTCCCGCGGCATGTTCGGGGCTTTGGCCCGCATGCTTTGCGTCGCATCGGTGCTGGCCGGCCCACTGACGCCTGCAGCGCGGGCCGCCGACTATGACGGCCGTATCGGCAACGGCGAGCGGGTCGCCTACACGCCGGGCAATCCGGCAGACGCGCGCGGCACCGTCCGCATCAAGGACATCACCGACGTTCACGGCGTGCGCGCCAACCAGCTCGTCGGCTACGGCCTCGTCGTCGGCCTTCAGGGCACGGGCGATTCCATGCGCAACTCGCCTTTCACCGAACAGTCCATGCAGTCGATGCTGGATCGCATGGGCGTCAACGTTCGTGCGCAGCAGACCCGCGCCAAGAACGTTGCGGCCGTCACCGTCACCGCCGAACTCCCTGCCTTCATCGGCACCGGCTCGCGCATCGACGTGACAGTCTCCTCGCTCGGCGATGCGAGTTCGCTGCTTGGCGGCACCCTGGTGATGACGCCGCTCTACGGGGCTGACGGCGAAATCTACGCCGTGGGGCAGGGAGCGCTGGCCGTCAGCGGATTTTCTTCGCAGGGCGACAGCGAAAAGCTGACCCAGGGCGTGCCGACCACGGGTCGCATTCCGAACGGCGCGCTGGTCGAGCGCGTCGTGCCGGGCGCCTTCAACGACGACGGCAATCTGGCCCTCGATCTGCGCAACCCGGACTTCAAGACGGTGATCCGCATCGTCGACATCGTCAACGCCTATGCGACCAAGCATTGGGGCCGACCGGTGGCGCGCGAAGAGGACCTGCGGACGATCCATCTGCAGCGGCCGTCCAACCTTTCGAGCACGCGGTTCCTGGCCGAGATCGGCGAATTGCGCATCGCACCCGACCAGCCGGCCCGCGTGGTCATTGACGAACGCACCGGCACGGTGGTGATCGGCAAGGACGTGCAGATCTCGACGGTGGCGTTGACCCACGGCAATCTGACGGTGCGCATCAGCGAACTGCCCTCCGTGTCCCAGCCAGCGCCGCTCTCCGACGGCCAGACGGTGGTCACCTCCGAGACCATGGTGAACGCCCAGCAGGACGGGGGCACCTTCGCCTATGTCGGCGGCACCAATCTCGAGACGGTGGTGCGCGGCCTGAACCGGATCGGCCTGAAGCCGACGGGGATCATCGCGATCCTCCAGGCCATCAAGACGGCCGGTGCCCTGCAGGCGGAACTGGTGGTGCAATGATGACGATGGCGGCATTCTTTGCGCGTTGGACCGGACGTGTCTGCGTCGCACCCAACGCTCTCGGCGCATGGGCGCTCGGCGCGTCACTGCTTTTCGCCGGCCTCGCGTCCGCGTCCGCACAGGAGCAGGGCGCGGCGGGCTCACCGCCGCCGGATCTGCCGAAGCAGGAACTCCGCGTCCTTGGACCCGGAGGGAAGGAGCCGGCACCGGAAAAACCGACGACCGAGGTCGAGGCCTACTGCCTCAACATCGCCGACAAGGCCCAGGACGCCCGCTACGCCCTGGAAAAGCAGCAACTCGGCAAGCTCGAGGCCGAAATCTCCAAGCGCATCGACGATCTGGAGGCCAAGCGCCAGAGCTACCAGTCCTGGCTCGAAGAGCGAAAGGCCTTTCTCGCCAGCGCATCCTCCATCGTCGTCGACATCTACGCCGCGATGAAGGCCGATGCGGCCGCTGCACAGCTTTCGCGGCTCGATCGCGGTGATGCCGCCGCC
The DNA here is from genome assembly GCA_038234195.1 of Hyphomicrobiales bacterium. Lineage (GTDB taxonomy): Bacteria > Pseudomonadota > Alphaproteobacteria > Rhizobiales > Rhizobiaceae > Aurantimonas. The sequence continues at coordinate 2,096 of JBBSUS010000557.1, forward strand.
GTGCTGGTCAAGCTGAAGTCGCGCCAGGCCAGTGCCATCCTCAGCGAAATGAAACCCGACACGGCCGCCGAGATCGCCGCCCTGATCGTCGCCAAGACCTCTGCCGGAACCGCATCCGACGCGCAGGCCGCCGCGACCAAGAAACCTTCGGAGTCCCGGTCTTGACCGCCACCATTGCCCGTCTTCTGCCCTTGTTGGCGGTCGCGCTCCTCGCCGGCTGTTCGACGGCGTCCCGCGACGCCATGAAGGAGCCCTCGCTGTCGCCGGTTGGCGCGGGATTGTATCAATATCCGCCTGTGGCGGTCCAGCCGGCGTTTCCCGCGTCGGGTCCCAGGACGCCGCATTCGCTGTGGAGCGACGACCGCGCCGACTTCTACCGCGACCCGCGCGCCCTGTCGGAAGGCGACATCGTCACCGTGAAGATCAAGATCCGAGACCAGGCCTCGCTCGACAACAATTCCGAGCGTTCGCGCAAGTCCGGTATCGGCACGGGTCTCAACATCGC
>JBBSUS010000558.1:0-2596 GCA_038234195.1 Hyphomicrobiales bacterium
AGAAGCCGATGATCAGCTACTCCTTTGATTATTTCTGATTGACGTGCTGTGAGTAAAGACCGTTGTTGCGGCCGGTGTTCTGTTAGACGATCCGCTTGATGTCTATGGGCATGGCAAGGGCCTTTGTGGCTGCAGCGCGACCTTACATACCCGCCTGCATCGACGGATGCTATGCGTCGCCCAGTCGCCTAACCGGCGACGGAGACCTTCACCCGGTGCCAGGCGGCCGACAGATAGCCTTTGAAGTTCCAGAGGTCGCTCGGTCGCTCTGGCTGGCTCTGACCGGCCGAATCCACCGCGCGGACGACGAGTTCGTGTTCGCCGGGGGCAAGCGTCACCTCCGCGTGCCAGAAGGTCCAGGTGAAGGGCGAACTATCACGATCCTCCATGGTCGCCTGGAAGAAGTTTCGGCCGCCATCGCCCGAAACATCGACGCGCGCCACGCGCCGTTCGCCGGCGATCGCCCAGCCGGCGATTCGGGTCGGGCCGCTCGGGACGGTCATGCCTGACGTCGGCTCGCAGATCGCGCTGTTGAGCGGCATTTCCTGAATGGTCACGGCGGCCGCGTGATCTGCTGTCGCCTGGCTCATTTGGGGCGGAAACAGCCTGTAGTCCTTCTGCTGATGGAAATTGTCGGATGGTGTCGCCTGCACAATGATCCGCCGGAGCCATTTGACGCTGCGCACGCCCGCATATCCGGGCACCACAAGCCGCAGAGGGGCGCCGTGGATTGGCGCCAGAGGCTTGCCGGCAAGCTGTGTTGCCACGATCACCTCCTCGCCCAGTGCCTTCTCGATCGGGATCGAGACGCCGTAGGGCGCTCTGCCATCTTCGGTGTCGATGATGTCGGCGCCCTCCAAGGCGATGTGCAGCGCGGTATCCTCCTCGATTCCGGCCTCCAGCAGGATGTCGAGCAGGCGCACTCCCGTCCAGACCCCGGTGCCGATCGCGCCCGCCGACCAGGGATCGCCGGTGACCGACTGCACCGCATCGAGATCCACCCGGCGATTACCTGCGCATTGCAGCGTCGCCGTCACCTCGACCGTCTCGAAGCGCGAGGCGAGGTCGGCGAGCGACAGATCGAGCCGCTCGGCGACGGAGCCCTCGACGGTCAACCGATGAGCGTTGGCGTCGAGGTCGGGCACCGGGCCGTGGCAGCGCACGTAGAAATCTGCCGGTGCGGTGACGAACGACGCCCGGAGCCGTTGCAGTGGCGGTTCTGCGTTGAACGGCTCACGGCTGTGAACGAGAAGGTCGGTGACGGACGTTTGTGACATGCAGGACTTCCTTTGTCGGCTCGAGGCGCGCCATCCGGGCAATCGTCGTTTCGGAATCGGTGTTCCGCTCATTGCGGTGAACCTGTGTTCCTGCTGCGAAGAGTGCGGCCAGGCATAGACCAAACGGGGAAGTGCGTGGGAATGGACCGGTGACGCGCGCTGTCGCCGATAGATGGAGCACTGCGTCATCCCGTCATGGTGCATGCCCCTGTTTTCGGCCACCGACGGTAAACACCCGGCATTGTGCGGGCTGGATTGCGCCGCCTCGATGCCGTTGGCGAAATGTCGCGCCGCAAGACTCTCGGACCGGAATGAACTGACCGGCGTTGAACGCTCGACCGGGCCGAGATGACGGCCTTCTGGAAACGAAGAAAGGCCGAGCGCATGATCGACCCGCAGGCGAACGCCATCCTTGACGAACTCGCACGCCGCGCAGCAGCGCAGCCCGAGCCGAAGGGCGCCGCCGAAAAACTTGCGCAGGCGCGCGCGATGACGGCCGGGATCGCGGACTTTTCCGGTCTCGGGCCCCAGATGGCAAAGGTCAAAACCATCGAAGCGCCCGGTCCGCGTGGTGCAATTCCGCTGCGCCTCTATCGTCCCACCGCCGCCGATCGCTCGCCTTTGCTGGTCTGGTTCCACGGCGGCGGCGGCATGGCCGGTTCGCTCGATACGCACGACGCGCCGCTGAGGCAGCTCGCCGCGGCGACCGGATGGGCAGTCGCGTCCGTCGGCTATCGCATGGGTCCCGAGGACCCCTATCCTGCCGCGCACGAGGACTGCTTTGCCGCGACGACGTTTCTGGCCGAGGGGGCCGAGGGCCTGGGCTTCGATCGAGCGCGGATCGTCGTTGGCGGTGATTCCATCGGCGGGCTTTTCGCTGCAACCGTCTCCCGACTCGCGCGGGACGCGGGTGAGCCCCGGCTCGCCGGTACGGTGATGCTCTATCCGAACACCGATCTGCGGCCCGGCCGTCCGCACACCTCGCTTATCGAGGAGGAGGGTAATGTGATGACCCGGGCCTCGATGGCCTATGAGAATGAGCTTTACATTCCCGATGTGGCCGATCGCGAGACGGAACTGGCTTCGCCCTTGCTTGCAGGGAAACTTGACGACCTGCCGCCGACGCTGCTCGTCCTGTGCGAACGCGATCCGCTACGCGACGAGGGCGAGGCCTATGGGGAGCGGTTGGCGGCAGCAGGCGTTACCTTGGATCTGGTCCGCATGGACGCGATGATCCATGCCGTATTCCAGATGGCGGGCCGGATCGACGCTGCTGAACGGGTTTTTTCGGCCGTTCGGCGGTTTCTCGACGAACTCCG
>JBBSUS010000559.1:0-2593 GCA_038234195.1 Hyphomicrobiales bacterium
CCGCCGCGTGGCGCCCCGCCGCCGTACGCGCCTTCGGCCGGTCAAGCTGTTGTCGGGCCGCCTGGCTTTCCTCGCCGACGGTAGCGCGCTCGACATTTCGTCGAAAGGCGCGCGGGTCCTTTGTCACGCGCGACGGCAAATGCCGCAGTGCCTGTCGATCCTCGACGAGGTTGACGAGACGATCTGGCCGGCAGTCCTCGTATGGTCCTGCGGAACGGAGCTCGGGCTGCATTTCACCGGCCCGGCAAGGCGCGCCGCCAAGGCGGACGTGTTACGCCTCACCGGCCGCTATTACGCGCTGGACGACTGAGCGCCGACCTTCACCCAGCCTGCACACCACTGAACTGCGTCAGCCCGCCTCCGGCCGGCCGTTGCGGATGTCCTTCTTGGCGATGTAGTCGAACTGGTCGACCAGAACGTCGTGAACGACGTCTTGCCCGTAGCGGGCATTGACCGAATCGCGGATCGAATCGACGAGTTTCGTCAGATCGAAGCGTGACGGCGTCTCGAAGTCGAACCCCTTGGTCGAATAAAGCTGGCGGAACGCCTCGTCGAGGATGAACGGATCCGGCGGCACCTGCATCGTCGCCACCGTCTTCCCGTCGATCGTGTAGACGAAGCGGGCCAGGATGTAGCCCTGGATCGCGTCCTTGGCGATCATCGGCACCGTGATGTTATCGGTCTTGCGGTAGTCGAGACCTTCGAAATAGCTTGGCGGGGCGGATTTTTCGGGCTCGTTGGAGGTCACCGACGCCATCACGTAGCTCGAACCGAGCGCGACCGCGACCACCCAGACTCCGATGGCGAGAAGCTTGATCACCGACTGCCGATCCCGGCGTCGGTGTAGCGGCCCGGCCGGGCACGATAGGTGCCGTCGGACTCGGAATCGGTGATGGAGGAGGCGATGAGATCGGCGATCTCGGTACTCGCCTTCACATGCAGTTCAAGGGCGCGATGATTGCGCTCGACGGCTGCACGCAACACGGTGAGACGCCCCTGCAGTTCCGGCTGCTGGGGCGCCGCGCCGAGGCTGCGGCCCAGCCGCGTCAGTTCCAGGAGACTGTGGTTCTTGCGTGCGGTGAGATCGAGAAGCTCGGAGAAGCGGCCGCCGTCGAGCGCCGCGGTCTCGGCGTCGAGGATCGATTCCAGCCGGGTCACGGCCTGTTCCAGCGCAGCGTTCATGGCAGTTGGTCCTTTATCTGTCGGCGCCGTCAGCGGAAGCGGCCCGCACCAGGTCGCCCGCGCGCAGCATGGCGTTAAGGCCGTCGACCGCGGCTCGGGGCTGGTTCGCGGTCAATGGCTCGGTTGCGGTGGGGCTCGTTGGGTTGGAAGACGCGGCGAGGCCGCCGAAGCGGCTGTCCTTCTTTCCGGCAATCGACGCGGCAATGCCGATGCCGCCATTCTTGGCCATCTCGTCGCCGATCTGCTCAGCCAGCATCGAGCGCCAGACATCGCCAGCGGTCCCCTTGCCGAAAAAGCTGGAGTCGCCCTTCGGCAGCATGTTCTCGACGAAGCTGCGCAGAACGAAGCCCTCGAATTTTTCGAGCGGCGGCACCTTGCGCGCCTCGTGAGCGACGAGCGGCCTCACGAGTTTCTCTCCGCCCGTGGCAATGGCGAGTGCCGTGACAGCCGATCCGTCCTTCGCGGTGTCACGAGAGGGAGATTTGACCGCGGCGAGCGTTGACGCGAACTCGGCCCTAGCCTTGGCCGTGTCCACAGCCCTGGCGGACGATGCGATGGCCTTGCCACTCGAGGCAGTTTGGCTGCGCTCGATGGACTGCAGGGCGGTGGCGGGCGTCGTCATGACGAAAGCGGGTCTCCGGGTCGAAGTCTCTGTCGCTTCGGTTCTAGCGGTTCGGCCTTATTCGAAGCTGGGAGCGCGCCGCGCGAGAAATCCATCGAGGCTGGCTTCCAGACCCTTGGCTTCGGCCTCCGCGTCGTCGTCGCGGCGGGCATCGTCGCGCAGGCGCTCGATGCCCTTCTCGGCCCGGCGCGCTTCGGCGATGGCGCCATGAGCCACATCCTGCTCCATCAGATTGGCGCGGCGTTGCACCTCGTTGCGGCGAAGACCCTTCACCTTGGTCTCGATGAACAGCCCGTGCAGCTGCGAGGTCACGTCGAGGCTCTCCAGCAGCGAGACGTCGTCGCGCTCGATCGCGGCATGATTCTCGCGCAGATGTGCCAGGCGCCATTCCTCCAGGAGCCGCTTCTGACCCTGAACCTTCAGGATACGATCGAGGCGCGTCAGGCGCTCGGCGCCGCTCAACCGACCAACACCCAGCGCTCGAAATCCTGCATGAACAGCGTCAGGAAATCGCCGATCGTGTAGCCGAACAGGACGAGCCCGCCGGCCAGCACGAAGGGCAGCGAGATGAAGTAGACCGGGATCGTTGGCGTCAGCTTGTTGGCCAGTCCGATCGCGAAGTTGACGATGATTCCGTAGAGCACGAACGGGCTGGCGATCCTCAGGCACAGGAGGAACGCCTCATCGAGATTGTCGGTGAGGCTGGTCAGCGTGCCGCGCACCGAAAAGCCGGCTGAAGGCGGGATCGCCGTATAGGAGGCGACCAGCGCGCGGGCGATCTCGGCATGC
>JBBSUS010000560.1:0-2586 GCA_038234195.1 Hyphomicrobiales bacterium
GAGGTGCTTCGCCTGGGCGTCTCACGCACGTTCATCGAGACGAGCGGATCAGGCGCATGAGCGCCGACCCGTTCGTCTTCAGATAGCGTTGCCCGAGCCGCGACGGCTCCAGCATCGCACGATAGGCCCATTCCAATCCCATATCCTGCATGAGTTTCGGCGCCCGCGTGCGCCGACCCGACAGGAAATCGAAAAGGCCGCCGCAGGTCTTGATGATCCCGACCCCGGTCAGGCGATCGATGGTACGCCTGACGAAGGCCTGCTCGAGCGGCACGCCCATGCCGAGCCAAACGATGTCGGGTCGTGCCGCGTTGAGCCCTTCGATCACCGCGTCTTCTTCTTTGTGGTCGAAGTAACCATGGTGCCGCCCGGCAAAGCGCAGCTGCGGATAACGTATCTTGAAATTGTCGACGGCAGCCCTGTTCACCGCATCGGAGCCACCCAGGAAATAGAAGCTGATGTCTTCGTCCTGGGCATACCGCGCGACCGCATGGATCAAATCCGTCGTGGCGACCCGTTCGGGCAGCGCAGTCTGAGTGAACATCTTGGAGTAGAGCACCATCGGCATGCCGTCGGCGAGAATCTGATCGGCCAGGAGGAAATCCTCCATCAGATCGGCGCGCTTTCCGGTGAGGCTGATGACTTCGCCATTGGCAGAGGTGGAGTAGAACGGTCGGCGGGTCCCACTAGCGGGATTGGCGCGGATCCAGTCCACGAAGCCGCGCGCGGTCGTTTCGATATCGACCACGGTGATCGGCAAACCGCCCAGGATCGTCGAGGGCCATTGATCCATCGCCGCTTCTGCAAGCACCTCGACTTGGCGGTCCGGCTGTTTCGACGTACTCAATTCGATCTCACAGTCGTCCGATGCGCGACCGACGACGCCAAATGCCTTCGGCCGCGACCGAAACCATCAGCATATCGCTCATCCGCAGAGCTAACGGGCCAGACACAACAATACACCTGAAATCCGGTTCATATCTGGAATTGTCGTCATTTCGAGCTGCAGGCGCAGGAGTTCACGCGAAGTTCATTGCCATTCATCGCAATGTCTTGGTGGCGCCGATGCCCGGCCTCGCCAGAAGGTTCGGGTAAGTTACTCCACAGCTGCCTCCGCCGGCCGGTACCGTTTGTCGGATATGCCAGCCAATGCGTCGAGCTTCGGTCGGAACACGCAGCCGTCGATGGTCTCCAGCCGCCCGGCCCGGTTGAGCGTGTGGAGCTTGCGGCCCGGCCAGCGCGGCCCGGGAGCCACCACCGTCTCGACGCTCTGCGAAAACCCCTGAAGATCGAGACGCGTCACCCTTGCCAAGCCCAGCGCAGCGCCGTAGCCGCGGGTGCAATCCTGGACCGGCCGGAACAGTTCGCCGCCACGCCGGATCAACGATCCGGCGGGCCGCGCACTTGCCGGATCGACCAGCACCGGGTTCGCCGGATGGGGGAGCCAGGGACCGAAAAGGCCAGGCGCGTGATAAAGCGCCAGCGTGTCCGAATAGCCGCCGATCCCTGCCCGGGTCACGGCGAACATCCAGTGCCTTCCATCCCATTCGACGATGGTCGCGTCCGCCGCCTCGACGCCGGAGACAAGCGTTGCATGCCGCTCCCACCGGTCTGGAAAGCGGCTGCAACGGTAGATCGCCACGTCGTTGTTCGTCGAGCTTTCCGGAACCATGTAGAGCTCCCCGTCCCGCGCGATCAGGAACGGATAGGACAGGTGCCAGGCCTCTTCCAGAACCGGAATCACCGGTCCGCTGGTGCCGTCCTGGAAGACCTCGGCGCAGGAAATGATCCCCTTGCCCACGCGGTGATCGAGATCCTCGAAGAACAGAAAGTCCCGTCCCTCACGGACGATCGCGAATGGGTCAGCGTAAAAATGCGTGCCGGGATCGGCCAGTACGTGGAAGGACGGCCCCGACAGATCGCGGCGGTCGAAGATGCCGCGATCGGAATAACGCCATCCGACCCGCCAATGCGGTGCGCGGAAACACAGGCGATAGGCGGCGCGCGCTGCCTGTCCGGCGATCGCCTTCACCAGTCCTGTCGCGGCCCTCGTCGAGGCGATGCGCCGCGCCGTCCTCGGCACCGTGAGAACTCCCGTTTCGTCTTGCCGGTCCTGGCCGCCAATGACCGCCTCCAGCAGGCTGACCATCCGCGAAAACACCGCTTCCATGGCGTCACCGGTGGAGCCCGCGGCCTCCATCGAAGCGATGCCACTGGCCAGACAGATTGCGCTCCCGACGTCCTCGATCTCGATCAGCGGCGAGCCGCCATCAAAAACCGAGCCGGCGATCGCCACGTCACCGAGCGCACCGTCGTAGCGTGGCTGCAGGATGCGTCCAATTCCGGCAACACCGTCCACACCGGCTTCGATCGGATGCCCGGCGAGATTGACGACGATGTCGACGGAACCGGCGGTGCCCACGGCAATTCCGGTCTCGTCCGGCGTGACCGGATCGACCCATGTGCTGCGCGAGCGCCCATGCACGAGCTTTTCCAGCGTCAGCAGGCCCGATAGCGCGCTGGGCAGCGGCTCGTGCGGTGAAACGACGAGCAGTTCGAGCCTCCACCCCGGCCGACGTTGCAGCC
>JBBSUS010000561.1:0-2575 GCA_038234195.1 Hyphomicrobiales bacterium
CAGTTCGGCCCCACCGAGGACTTCAGCCGCTATCCCCGCACCTGGGATGCCGACCTGGCCACGTTCGCGCACGAGCAGGTCGACCTGGTCTTCGCCCCGACGACGCCCGACCTGTACCCCGCCGGCCCGCCGAACGTGCGGGTCGATCCCGGCCCGGTGGGTGCGGTACTGGAAGGCGCCAGCCGTCCGGGGTTCTTTCACGGTGTGCTCACCGTCGTGCTGAAGCTGCTGCACCTGACCCGGCCGGATGCGGCCTTCTTCGGCGAGAAGGACTACCAGCAACTGACGATCATCAGGCAGATGGTCCGCGACATGCTGATGCCCATCAAGATCGTCGGCGTGCCGACGGTGCGCGAAAGCGACGGGCTGGCCATGTCCTCGCGCAATGCGCGGCTACCGGCTGACGACAGACAAGCGGCGACTGTGATCGCTCGGGCACTCGATCTCGGTGAGTTTCGGATCGGCGAAGGCATCGCGACGCACGATGACGTAATCGCTGAAATGCGCCGGACGATCATGGCCGAGCCGCGGGCGAAGCTGCAATCCCTGGATATTCGCCACGCGGAAACGCTCGACGAGGCGAAGCCTGGCTCGAGCGACCCGCTGGTCATCCTGATCACGGCGAAATTCGGCGATGTGCTCTTGATCGACCAGCGGGTGGCACAGCGCGGAACGGCGGCGTTGCGCTCGGATCTGGCGGCATGAGACAGTCTTCGAGGCTCTTACAATTCCAGCGGCAGGACGAAGGGCGTTCCTGAGAACGCCTCTTCGCCGCGGCCGATGGCGCGGATCGCTTCGACCATACGGCCCTGGCGGTCGAGCTTTTCGTCGGCGAGCGCAACCAGCCGTGCGTTCGGCGTTGCCGATGGCGCGCGGCGGCGCAGTTCGTGCGCCAGTTCCGCCTCGTCCAGCCGGGGATTGATCGCCAACGCCAGGATGTAGGCGGCAGCCGTCGAACGGCTGATCCCGGCCCAGCAATGGATCGCCAGCGGCTTGTGGCGATCCCATCGCCCGCCGAACGCGAGAAGCCGGTCCAGATGTTCGACCGACGGCGCGATCAGACCCTCCATCGGCACGTCGATATCGTTGAAGCCGAGGAACAGGTGCCGCTCTGACGCGACCCCTTTCGGCGTGGCGACCGCCGTATCGGCATTGATCAGAGTCAGGACATCCAGCGCCCCGTGCTGTTCGACGGTGGCGGGCAATTCGGCGAGGGAAGAGACGACGAGATAGGACATGGGGCTCATATGTCACCGGACGGTGATTTGTCATCCTGCTGCAGCCAAATTGCCGCAAGAGCGGTCGCGACCAGAAGACGCCGGTTATTTGCCCGCCGAAATCGCCGCCGCCGCGGGCCCTTGCGGCGTGGCCAGGCCCCTGGAGGCTTCATCGAGTTCGGCAAAGCGCACCAGAAACGCCGATTGGGCCGCTCCCGTGGGCATCGGGATGCAGGACACACCGCCCATCTCGGCGACGGGCTTGCCGAAGAAGGTGGCCGCCTCTTTTTCGCTGAAGCCGGCAAGCTGTGTTGCCTCGTGATAGGCCGAGAGGCGGTCGGCGGACTTGATCTTCTTCGCGATGCGGTCCGGCAGATCGGCCGGGAGCGAGAAGCGCAGGTGGATCGCCGTCTGCAGGCGCTTTTCGACGAGCTTGTAGTTGCCGCCCATCACGCCCTTGAAGGGCGAGATCATGTCGCCGATGACATATTCGGGACCGTCATGCAGCAGCGCCGCGAGGCGCCAGCGCGGATCGGGCTCGCCTTGCGCGAACACCGCCTCGACGATCAGCGAGTGCTGGGCGACAGAGAAGGCGTGCTCGCCGCGGGTCTGGCCGTTCCACCGCGCGACGCGGGCGAGGCCATGGGCGATATCCTCGATCTCGATGTCGAGCGGCGAGGGGTCGATCAGGTCCAGCCGCCGGCCCGATAGCATGCGCTGCCAGGCACGGTCCGGTTTTTTCGGGCCGGCGCGGCTCATCCTGCGCGCTCGACGGCGATGTCCGTCGCATCGTCGTCGGACGCCTCACGCAGATCGGGGGCGGTTGTCGGCAATGCGAAGCCAGCCCAGGACGGGATCGAGGCGTCCAGCGGCACGCCGTCGGCCGAAAGGCGACGTCCGGCCGCCAGCGCGTCGGCGAGCCGGTCGATGCGCAGGAAACCGAACCCGTCGCGGCCGGTTGCGGCCAGCACCGTCCCGATGCTCCTGGCTGTTTCGCCCTCACCGGCGAGAATCGACGCTCCGGGGGTGAGATGGTTTTGCGCGGACAGCAGCATCAGCCGCCGCCGTGCCGTGCCGCGATGCTGCATGCGCGAGACGACCTCCTGGCCGACGAAGCAGCCCTTCTTGAAGGAGACGCCGCCATTCTGGTCGTAAAGCACGTCATGTGGAAAGACATCCGAGCCGGGAAAATCGGTCTCGGCCTCGGCAATGCCGGACTGGATGCGCAACGCCCGGAATGCCTCACGGGACGCCTCCTCGATCCCGGCAAGAGCACCGGCCGGCGCCGTGCCGTAAACGCGCCAGACCTGCGTGTCCGCAAAACGCCGATCGATCATCATGTTATGGGGCAAGTCTCC
>JBBSUS010000562.1:0-2565 GCA_038234195.1 Hyphomicrobiales bacterium
TAGATCACAGGATCAAGCGAGAGGCCGCATAGCGTCTGTCTCGAAAACCTCGATTCCGCGGTTCACGCCGGATGCATACTGCCGGGGGGCAGGGCAGCGGGCTCAAGGCGTGGCATCTTCCTTCAATCACGATTCGCCATTGACGTTAACGTCAAACCCATTCCGTTCTCACCGCGGCTGGGCTAGACTCCGCGCCAAAACGATCAGGGAGGATCGATCTTGCCCAAACCGTGGCTTCAGCACTATCCCGCAGGTGTTCCGGCAGAGCTGCCGCCGTTTCCTTATTCTTCGCTCGCCGAACTCCTCGACGAAGCCTTCGCCAAACACGGCGACGCGCCGGCGTTTCACTTCATGGGCACGACGCTGAGCTATCGCGAGCTCGACGAAACGTCGCGCCGCTTTGCCGCCTATCTGCAGTCGCTGGGCCTGAAGCCGAAGGACCGTGTCGCGCTGATGATGCCAAACGTGCCGCAATACCCGGTCGCGGTGGCCGGCGTCCTGCGGGCCGGCATGGTGGTCGTGAACACGAACCCGCTCTACACGCCGCGCGACCGGGCCCACCAGCTCAAGGACTCCGGTGCAAAGGCACTGGTGATCCTGGAGAACATGGCCAAAACCTATGAGGCCTGCAGGGCGGAGGTTAAGGTGGAGCACGTGGTGCTTGCCTCCCTCGGTGACATGCTGCCGACCGTCAAGGGTTTCATCGTCAATCTGATGGTGCGAAAGATCAAGAAGCTGGTGCCGGCGTTTGCGCTGCCGGGAGCCGTGCGCTTCGCCGATGCGATGAAGGCCGGTCGGAGCGTGCGTTTTACGGAGGTCGAAACCGGGCTCGACGACGTCGCGGTGCTGCAATACACCGGCGGCACAACGGGCGTCTCGAAGGGGGCGACGCTGACCCATGGCAATGTCGTTGCCAATGTCCTGCAGTCGGAGGCCTGGAACCAGCCGGCGATGGACAAGGTCGAGCCGGGCGTGCAGCCGACGACGGTCTGCGCGCTGCCGCTCTATCACATCTTCGGTTTCACCGTGAACATGATGCTGTCCATGCGCACGGGCGGAGCGAACATCCTGATCCCCAATCCGCGCGACATTCCGGCGACTCTGAAGGCGCTGAAACAGCACGCATTCCATTCGTTTCCAGCCGTCAACACGCTGTTCGGTGCGATCGCCAGGCATCCCGATGCCAGATCGGTCGACTGGTCGCATCTGAAGATCTCGCTGGGCGGTGGCATGGCCGTGCAGCGCGCGACGGCCGATCTGTGGCGCGAAACGACGGGTTGCGCGATCTGCGAGGGCTACGGGCTTTCGGAGACCTCTCCCTCGGCCTCCTGCAATCCGTCCGACTCGATGGAATACACCGGCACGATCGGCATGCCGCTGCCTTCGACCGACATGCGGATTGTCGGCGACGACGGGACGGAATTGCCACTCGGCGAGCGCGGCGAGATCGCCATCAAGGGTCCGCAGGTCATGGCCGGCTATTGGAACCGGCCGGACGAGACCGCAAAAGTGATGACCGCGGACGGCTATTTTCGCAGCGGCGACATCGGCGTGATGGACGAGCGCGGCTATTTCACCATCGTCGATCGCAAGAAGGACATGATCAACGTCTCGGGCTTCAACGTCTATCCGAACGAGGTCGAGGAGGTGGTCACCCGCATGCCCGGCATCGTCGAGGCGGCGGCTGTCGCCATGCCGGACGAAAACTCGGGCGAGGCGGTGAAACTCTATGTGGTCAAGAGCGACCCGTCGATCACGGCCGATGGGGTCAAAGCATTCTGCAAGGACAATCTTACCGGCTACAAGCGGCCCAAGGAGGTCGCCTTCAAGGACGAGCTGCCGAAGACCAATGTCGGCAAGGTGCTGCGGCGGGAGCTGCGGGACTGAACCGGAACGAGAGAAGGACGGGCCGATGCGGTTCGTAACCAGCTTCCACGGAGCAATGGCTTTGGCCTTCGTGCTTTCGAGCGCCCCGGCGCTCGGTGTCGCCAGCGCGGACGCGGCGAGCTTCGATTGCGCCAAGGCATCGTTCAAGGACGAGAGGGCCGTCTGCGCCGATCCGCTCCTGTCCAGGCTCGACGAGCGCCTGGCGAAGGCTTATCGCGAGGCGGCCAGAGGCAAGGACGGGACGGCCGAGGAGGCGCGGCAGGTGGCGCTGGATTTCATGGCCGACCGCTATGCCTGCGGCGACGACCGTGCGTGCCTCGCCGCCGTCTCGGTCGGGGCGCTGCAGAATTACGGCTGGCTCGGTGCCACGGTCGAAAGTCCGCCGGCGGGCATCACCGCTGCGACGCTGGCCAAGGGACAGGATGTCTCGGACGGTGACGCGCTGCCGCGGGCGCTCGGCGAATGCGTGCGCACCAAGGTTACGGGCGTGCATCCGCGCCTCGGTGACGGCAGCGGCAAGATCGCGGATGCCGACTATGATTCCGGAACAGGCATCGAGTTCGCCAACGATGGCACGCAGGTCTCCTATGAGCGGGAGCCGGCGCTGATCGCCTCGAAACCCGGCGATCCGGTTCTGATGTGCCTGGTGATCACGCCGCGGCGCTGCCCACCCGGCGA
>JBBSUS010000563.1:0-2560 GCA_038234195.1 Hyphomicrobiales bacterium
CGGATCTTCGTCAGCTTGCCGTTTTGAACGGTGATGTCGAAAACCCAGTCGTCCCTGAACGTCCTGTTGGTCGCTTTGGTTTTCCCGGTCGCGACGCCGATGACCATGACCCGGTTCCCCTGCGCTACGAACTCAGGTGGCTCGGGGTAGGTCATTTCGATTTCGTCGGACGCCTTCTGAAGCACCGTCGCGAGTCCGGCATGTCCGCGGTGCGTTCCGGCCAACGGCCAGTCCTCGCCCGGTATGATCCACTCGATGTCCTCGGCGACAAGCGCCAGAAGCCCATCCTTGTCGCCGCTTTCGATGGCGGTGAAGAAGTCTTTCACGATCTCAACGTTCGTCTCGGTGTTCATGGTCGTTTCTCCATCTCGCCGGATCGGATCGCGCTGAACCCGATCCGGGCGCTATACTGGTGCCTGATAAGGCGTCCCGTCGATCAGTCGAACTTGACCAAGTCCTTGAAGATCAATTGACCCCACGTATTCCCGCGGGCGTGCACGAGCAGTCCACCTTCCGAAAGCCCACCCAGTTGGATCGGCGAAAAGCCCAGGTTCTCGGCAAGTGCACCAATCTCCGACGCGGCGGCGGCGTCGTCGCTCGAAAGGAACACGACCCTCTTACCGCCATGCACGGCCGGATCCTGGCCAAGCACGCCGGCAACCAAGTGGTTGAAGCCCTTGACCAGTTTCGCGCCGGTGAAGGCCTGGTCGACAACCTTGGCAGACGGTTGTTCCCCCATCTCCTCGAGAGGAACGCCGTAGGCATTCGTCGCATCGACGATCGTCTTCCCCTGCCATGAAGGCAGCGCCTTCGCGACATCCTTGTGCGCTTCGAAGCGGACCGCCAGAAAGACGACGTCCGCCGTGACGGCGTCGGCCAAATCCTTGGCAATGACTTTTGGCCCGATCGCGGCCGCAGCGGATTCGAAGCTTGCCGGGTCGCGCGTTGTCGCGACGGAGACTTCGATGCCCTTGCGGGCGAATGCCTTGGCCAAGGCCTGGCCGACATTGCCGAAGCCGATGATTGCGTAACTCATATCTTTAATCCTTCATTTTAACTGGCCCGAAGGCGCTCCGAGTTGTCGAAGAAGCGCCTGGCCGTGCGCAGGGTGTTCAGAGTTGAGCCAGACCGCCGTCGACGGCGACTTCGCTGGCAGTCATGAAGCTGCTGTCCGACGACGCGAGAAAGGCAACCGCGGCCGCCTGTTCGGACGGATCGGCCATACGCTGAAGAGGAGTCATCGCGGCGAAGGCCTTCTGGCCTTCTTCGCCCAGAGAAGCCTTGGCGAGTTCGGTCGCCGTCGCGCCTGGCGACAGGACGTTCACCCGGATGCCGGTGCCCTTCAGGTCTTCCGCCCAGGTCCGCGCCAGATTGCGCACGGCCGCCTTGCTTGCGCTGTAGGCGGTCATTCCCGGTGCACCCGTGGTTCCGGCGCTTGATCCCATCAGGATGATCGAGCCACCCTTGCCCATCAGCGTCAGTGCCTTCTGGATCGTGAAGATCGTACCCTTCACGTTGGTGTCGAAGGTCTCGTCGATGTGCTCGACGGTGATCTCGCCAAGTCGAGCCTGGCTTCCAGCCCCGGCATTGGCAAAGATGATGTCGAGGGACCCACGCTCGGCCTTCACCGCCGCATAGAGACGGTCGAGGTCGGCCAGATCGGAGACGGAGCCTTTTACGGCCCTTGCATTCGGGCCGAGGGCGGCCACAGCCGCATCGAGCGCTTCCTGACGGCGGCCGAAGATGAAGACGAAAGCGCCTTCCTCGACGAGGCGCTTCGCTGAGGCAAAGCCGATGCCCGTGGCGCCACCGGTGATTACGGCAGTCTTTCCATTCAATCTGTTCATGTCATGCTTCCTTTGTTTCCGGCGCCGCCCGATATGTTCGGCACTCCTTGCGAGCCCCCAAGATGGCACCGCTCAAGTCTTGCGTTCAGTCAGGAAGCACGCATATCCGTGGTGCGTAATTGAACCGGCCTGCTGATCCCCATCAGTCTGGACGATGCTCGTAAACCGCTTTCTATGTGGCCACTGTCGCCTTCTCTCGGCTCTGACCCGACGCAACGAGGAATTGATGCGAACGCTGAAAGATACACCCTTGTGGTGCTGGATTGCACCATGATCGACTGGGATGACGTCCGTTACTTCCTCGCCGTCGCCCGTGGCGGCTCGGTGCGGGCCGCTGCCGGGCGCCTCGGAGTGAACCACTCGACAGTGCTGCGACGCGTTGCCCATCTCGAAAAAATCCTGGGTGCGCAGATGTTCGAGAAGCTTCCGTCAGGCTACCGCCTGACGGAAGCGGGCGAAGAGGTGCTCGAGCTTGCGGACCAGATGGAAGCGTCGTCGCACCAGTTGGAAACGCGTGTCCTGGGGCGTGATCAGAGCGTTCGCGGGCTTCTGCGAGTGACACTGGCTCCCTCCCTCGCCACCCATATGCTCATGCCGGACCTGGCGGATTTTGCGCGGACTAACCCGGACATCGAAATCGAAATTCAGTCTTCTGGCGAACTGGCGAACCTCACCAACCGCGAAGCCGACGTCGCGGTCCGCGTCGTCTACGA
>JBBSUS010000564.1:0-2560 GCA_038234195.1 Hyphomicrobiales bacterium
GCGTGTCGGCCGGGGTCTCCGCGTGGACGACCGACGCGAAGCCGAGCCCCGCAAAGGTCAGAAGGGCCACCGCTGTCAGGCTTTTCACCCGCAGATCAGCCAGGAGCGGCGTGATCGATAGAGGATTTGACATCAAAGACCTTCCTTGTTCGTTGGCTGCCGGTCGATGCGTCGCCGGCCAAACGCTTTTCGAACCGGCGAAAGCCGCGCCCGACACCGGGGCCGACCTTCGAGGCTCATTCGGAACATCGGGCAAGGCTAGGCTATCGCCGGATTGATAGGCAAGCGCAAAACAGATGCATACGCCTTTGACCACAACCGCTTGCGCGCGACGCATGCCACATGATCGCGTCGTTGAAACCACGCCATGCGGCACATCGGTCTGGCCACGCACCGCGCTCACCCGTCGTTTGGCTGTGGCAATGACACCGCGCACTTCATCGCGATGTCGCGTTGTCATCGCTCCGCCAAGGGCTAATTGCGTCGTTCAACATCGCTCCGGGCGCGATCGGACTGGTCCAAACCATCTGGCCCACCATCGCATTGGCCTCCACGGCCACCCGATCGAGACGACCGACACAGGGAAGGATTGTCCGCCATGGCCTCCACTGCCCACCACAACGCCTCACGCCCGTTGGCGAAGGCCGAAAACGCGCTGCCCCTTTTCCAGGCGGTGCGCGCCCAGAGCACCAGGCTCGGCGCGCCGCTTTCCGACGCCGATGCGACCGCCCAGTCGATGCCGGACGCAAGCCCGGCCAAATGGCATCTCGCCCACACCACATGGTTCTTCGAGACCATGGTGCTGAGGCCGCATCTGAAGGGCTATCGCGTCTTCGACGACAGCTTCAACTACCTCTTCAACTCCTATTACGAGACGATTGGCGAGCGGAATCCGCGACCCAATCGCGGCCTGATCACGCGGCCGCCGCTGGACTCGGTGCTCGCCTATCGTGACCATGTCGATACCGCGGTGGAAAAGTTGCTGTCGGGCGCTGCATCCGCCGACGTCGCCGAACTGATCGAGCTCGGCTGCCATCACGAGCAGCAGCATCAGGAACTGCTTCTCACCGACATCCTGCATCTGTTCTCCAGAAATCCGCTGAAACCCGCCTACAAGGACCCCGAGCCGCTCGGCGTGTCGACCGAGGCAGATGAGACCGGTGGAATGACCGGCTATGAGGGCGGCGTCACCGAGATCGGCCATCGCGGCGACGGTTTCCAGTTTGATTGCGAGGGGCCACGCCACGAGGTCCTCCTTCAGCCCTATCGCCTGGCCAATCGGCTCGTCACCAATGGCGAGTACATGGCCTTCATCGAAGACGGCGGCTATCGCAACCCATTGCTGTGGCTCTCCGCCGGCTGGGCCGACAATCTGGCGAATGGCTGGACAAGGCCTTTCTACTGGTTCGATCGGGATGGCGAGACCTTCACCATGACGTTGCGCGGCGCCCAACCCGTCGATCCGAAAGCGCCCGCAACCCACCTGAGCTATTTCGAGGCCGACGCCTTCGCGACCTGGGCCGGCAAGCGCCTGCCCACCGAGGCCGAGTGGGAAAGCGCCGCAGCCAGCCTGCCGATCGAGGGCAATTTCGTCGAAAGCGGCCGCCTTCGCCCCAAGCCTGCCGCCTCGTGTCGCAAGACAGGCGGCCCGCAGCAGATGTTCGGCGATGTCTGGGAGTGGACGCGCAGCGCCTTCTCGCCATACCCGCGCTTCAAGCCGGTCGAAGGTGCCATCGGCGAGTACAATGGCAAGTTCATGTGCGGCCAGTTCGTGCTGCGCGGCGGCTCCTGCGCGACGCCGAAGGACCACATCCGCGCCACCTACCGCAACTTCTTCCCGCCCGACGCCCGCTGGCAGTTTTCCGGCCTTCGACTTGCGGAGGACGCGTGATGGACATCCGCGAAGAGGCCTCCATCGAGGCCGAACAGATGGCGGCGTTTCGCGCCGACGTTCTGGCCGGTCTCGCCAAGGCGCAAAAGGCTGTGCCAAGCCGCTGGCTTTATGACGAGCGCGGCTCGGAACTGTTCGAGGACATCACCACGCAGCCGGAATATTATCTCACCCGCGCCGAGACTGCGATCCTTGAAACCAACGCTGCCGACATCGCCGCCTTCTGCGGCGACGACGCGGTCATCCTCGAATACGGCGCGGGCGCCGGGGTGAAGACTGAGATCCTTCTTAAGGCGCTGACGCTGCCGGCGACCTATGTGCCGATCGACATCTCCGGCCAGTTCGTCGCCCACTCGGCAAACCGCATCGACCGCCGCTTTCCCAAGATCGACGTCTTTGCCGTCGTCGCCGACTTCACCGACGATTTCGAACTGGCCGATATCGCGGGCATCGACGGTCCGCGCTGCGCCTTCTTCCCCGGCTCGACGCTCGGCAATCTGTCAAACGCTGAAGCCCGCGCCCTGTTGTCCCGCATGCGCCGTCAGGTCGGCGCCGGCGGCAAGGCGATCCTCGGCATAGACCTGAAGAAGAACATCGATACGCTGATCGCCGCCTATGACGACGCAGCCGGCGTCACCGCCGCCTTCGAGCTCAACCTCCTCACCCGCA
>JBBSUS010000565.1:0-2559 GCA_038234195.1 Hyphomicrobiales bacterium
ATGGCGTTTCGCGATCTCAACGAGGCCAGCGGTGCAGACGGCTGCCAGCTGGCCAGCGACACCCGCGACTCACAGAGCCAGGGCAACATCGCGGTCGATCAGGCGACACAGCTGGTCAACGTCGCCAAGGTACCGGTCGTGATCGGCGGCATCATCTCCTCCGTCACCATCCCGATCCTGACTTCCGTCACCGCGCCGGCGAGGGTGCCGCAGATCTCGCCGGCCTCGTCCTCGCCGACGCTGACCGACCTCGGCCGCGAGGGCAAGACGAATGGCATCTTCTTCCGCACCATCACCTCTGACGCACTTCAGGGCACGGCGGCGGCGAAATATGCGATCGACAAGGGCCTGAAGAAACTCGCGATCATCCACGTCAACAACGATTTCGGCGTCAACATGGAGCGCGAGTTCCAGAAGGCCTACGAAGCGCTGGGCGGCTCGATCACGTCGGTGACGCCTTACAACGAAAAGCAGTCGAGCTATGCCTCGGAGGCGACGGCCGCGATGAAGGGCGACCCCGAGGGCCTCTACCTGATCAGCTATCCCGTCGACGGCGCCACCATCGCGCGCGCCTGGGTCAGCCAGGGTGGCCCGGCGACATTCCTCCTGAACGACGGCATGAACTCCACCGACTTCATCGAGGCCGTGGGTGCCAAATATCTGGAAAACGCCTACGGCACCTCGTCCGGCACCAGCCCGACGCAATCGACCGAATATTTCAACGCCCACTACAAGGAATTCTCCGGCGGCATCGCCCCGGATGCGCCGGCGGCCGATCGCTCCTACGATGCCGGTGCCATCGTCGGGCTCGCCATAGCCAAGGCGAACAAGGACGGCAAGGTCGATCCGGCAGGGATCACCAAAGCGATACGGGAGGTCGTCGATCCAAAGGGGGAAGTGATCTACGCCGGACCGGAAGAGTTCAAGAAAGCGCTCAAGCTCATCGCAGACGGCAAGCCGATCCGCTACGAGGGCGTGATCGGACCCGTCGACTTCGACCAATATGGCGATATCACCGGCCCGTTCCGCCTTTGGAAGATCACCGACGGCAAGGTGGAGACCACCGGCGAGATATCCGCCGACAAGGTGGGCGAGCTGAAGGCCAAGCTGGACAAGTAGACCAACTCTTCGAACCGGACGCGGCGTTCATCCCGGTGATCAAAAGGGGGTGGCGCCTCGACCTTGTCTCGTGGTGACCCGACTGCAAGGCCGCGCCTGCGCGGTCGGGTCGAGCGACGGGATGACCCGTGTTGGACGTCCCGATCGCGGTCCTCAGATTGCGCGGTTGGGACGGGTTGTCTTTGCGGCGATCGCCGGAGCCGAGCGCTTGAACCCGAAGAAAAAGCGGATCATCTCGCGCGAAGCATCCGGCCCGGCGGGATCGGTGTCGAGGCCCAGGAAGTTACCCCCCGACCAGCCGTGGCCGCTTCCGTGGACGATCCAGGTTTCGATCAGAGGTTTGTCACGCTGGTGACGATAGACCGTCCGGGTGAAGTCCCGCCCACCCGTCGATCGCCCTGTCTCGACGAGCGTCGAAATCGAACCTTCGACAAGTTTCAGCGCGGTGGCAACGAAGCCCTCTACGCTGGATGGATTGACGACGCTGTCCCTGTCCCCGTGAAAGACGATCGTCGGACGAGGCTGCAAAGCCGGGATGTCTGCCGAAAGATCGCCACCGCTGCGCATGGCCGAAAGCGCGCCGTTCAGCGTCCGGACATTTCCCTTCGAAATCCCGCTGTGAACGCCAACCGCCATATAGATTTCCGGGTAGGCGGACGCGACGATCGCGGCCTCCGCACCGCCAGCCGATAACCCGGCCACATAGACGCGGTTCACATCGGCCTTGCACAACGTGACGACGGCCCGGGTGAGTTCGGCAATCTTCGCTGGCTCCCCGCGGCCACGCTTTTGGTCCCCGGGCCGATGCCAGTTCCAGCATCGCACGAGGTTGGCTGCCTTGGATTGCTGCGGATAAAGCACGAGAAAGCCAAGTTCGTCGGCAATCCGGTTCATGCCGGTCCCGATGGCAAAATTTCCGGCGGATTGCCGGCAGCCGTGCAGCATGACGACCAGCGGCAACTTGCGACGCGAGGAGCCAACCGGAGTATAGAGTTTATAGGCAATCGCGCCGTTCGAACCTGCGAATTCACCGTCGACGAAGCTACCCGGCTCCGGACGGGAGGCTCGGGGCATCGACAATGAAGTCGGCACCTTCCGCGAAGCCATCGACTTTGCAGTGACGAACTTGGGCCGCGGCTTCGCCTTGGATTTCGGCAGCGCCAATGACTGCTGCGCTTTTTTTCGAGCCGGCGTCTGCGCGCCCAAGGCTATTCGCGACGCCCTGAAGAACGTCTGGAACGGGTTTCGCATTTTCAGTGTCCTGCGGCGGAGGCACGGCGGCTGCGAACCGGAATGCGAACGGGGATTGGTCTTCTGAGTGCGGAAACGCCAGCGATCGACGATGGTTGCTGCACTGCACAAAAATTCGACAGGGATCGGCAGACGAAATTGCCCTGCCGCAAAGGAGGCGGCGGATATCGCTCGTATCGGCCTTCAATC
>JBBSUS010000566.1:0-2555 GCA_038234195.1 Hyphomicrobiales bacterium
CATGCCGAGCGCGAGTGCGATCCTGAAGAGGGACTGCGTCCATGGGGACGAAATAGCGGACACCGGCGGCCTCTGATGATTCAAGTAAGAAGCATGTGGCGGGAGCGTTCGGCGCGAACGCTCCCGTCAACGGACGCGCCTCTTGGGAGAAGGCGCGCCGTTCGACGAAACGGCGGTTACTTGGCCGCCGTTGTCGCTTCGCCGCCGCAGGACTTGGTCTTGGTGTTGTAGTTGCCGCAATTGATCGGGTCGGTCCAATCGCCGACCAGATCCTTGGAGTCCGCCAGGTAATCGGACCAGGCATCGCCCGGGACCAGCTTGTCGGTCTCGTCCACCACGTCGAACTGGCCGTCGGCATTGATCTCGCCGATCAGCACCGGCTTGGTGATGTGGTGGTTCTTCAGCATCTCGGCGGTGCCGCCGGTGAGGTTGGGAACCTCGGTGCCCGGAAGCGTCGCGATCACCTTGTCCGGATCCGTGGTGCCGGCCTTCTCGACCGCCTTCACCCACATGTTAAAGCCGATATAGGCCGCTTCCATCGGGTCGTTGGTGACGCGTTTGTCGTCCTTGGTGAAGGCGTGCCACTGCTTGATGAAAGCCGCGTTTTCGGGGGTATCGACGCTTTCGAAGTAGTTCCAGGCGGCGAGATGACCGACCAGCGGCGCGGTATCGATGCCGGCAAGCTCCTCCTCGCCGACGGAGAAGGCCACAACAGGAAGATCGGTCGCCTTGACGCCCTGGTTGGCGAGCTCCTTGTAGAACGGCACATTGGCGTCGCCGTTGACGGTCGAAACGACCGCGGTCTTCTTGCCGGTCGAGCCGAAGTCCTTGATGGAAGAAACCTCGGTCTGCCAGTCGGAGAAGCCGAACGGCGTGTAGTTGACCTTGATGTCGTCAGCCGCGACGCCCTTGGACTTGAGGTACGCTTCGAGGATCTTGTTCGTCGTGCGAGGATAAACGTAGTCGGTGCCTTCCAGAACCCAGCGCTTCACGCCTTCGTTCATCAGGTAGTCGACAGCCGGGATCGCCTGCTGGTTGGGAGCAGCACCGGTGTAGAAGACGTTGCGCTCGGATTCCTCGCCCTCGTACTGAACGGGGTAGAAGAGGATCGAATCGAGTTCCTTGAAGACGGGCAACACCGATTTGCGGGACACCGAGGTCCAGCAGCCGAAGACGGCGGCGACCTTGTCCTGGCTGATCAGCTCACGCGCCTTCTCGGCAAACAGCGGCCAGTCGGAGGCAGGATCGACCACGACAGCCTCAAGCGGACGCCCGAGCAGGCCGCCCTTCTTGTTCTGCTCGTCGATGAGCATCAGCATGGCGTCCTTGAGGGTCGTCTCCGAGATGGCCATCGTGCCCGAAAGGGAATGCAGCACGCCGACCTTGATCGGCTCGCCGGTCGGAGTCTTGTCCTGCGCCCGGGCGCTTGCGATCAGCGGGGCCGCCAGGACACCCGAAAGGGCAATGGCGGTGCCGAAACGGCGCAGCCGGGATGAGGGTGACGTCATGTTCGCGCTCTCCAATCCGTTGGTGGCCCGATCTTGATGTCGGGCATCACCAGGAGAGGAGAGCAATTGTCGTGCCAGACGCAGAATGCGGGCCATCACGGAATGAGAACAGGCCGCGACGGCTGCTGCAGGGGCCGCTGACACGGCACGGCGCAGGCCAGATCGCCTGCCGGCACCGTCGAAGCGCGCGACCCCTGCGGTCCAATGCCCAGTTTCTAGACCGTCGATGCCTATATGATAATCAGGCTATTAAAATAAGCAGGGTTTTTGCGCGTCGATTTGGCGAACGGCAGGACATCGATGTTCGTGTCCATGCGATCGTGCTTCCAATCAGATCGGATCCTTGCGCTCGTCAGGCCACTCACACTTCCAGCTCTTCACCTTCACGTCGGGATGATCGCCGGACCACATGGCGATATAGGGGGTTGACAGCATCATGCAGGTCGCCAGCGAACCCCGGCTTTCATAGGCCAAACGCTGCTCGTGGCAGTTCGATGGGCTCGAAACCATGCAGACGGTGAGTACAAGATCGACGATCATTGAAACGAATTCCTCCCGGGGATGCAGTTCAGGGGTGCCCGGCCTCATGCAAGCCGTGCCTCGAAGAGAAGCTACGGCGAATTCGTGCCCACGGATGACAAGCTAGCGTCAACCGACGCAGCGGCCAACGACGCATCGAACACGGTTCTGCGAGGGACCGGCTCTTTCACGCAGTCTGATCGACAGCCCAATCGGGCGTCTGTCGGATTTTGCGCGGGTCGTGAAAGCCGCGATCCGCCGCCTCAAGCCGGGAGAAACACCTCGCCCTTGCCGAGCACCGCCAGGTCACCGCCGATACGGCGCATCGGAGCGCCGTCGAAGGGCACCGGTCCGACGGGGCTGCGCGACAGCTCGTCGGCCATCAGCCTCAGGATGACGAGATCGGCAACGCCATTGTCGAGGAAGGTGGGTGCGAGCTTTTCGACTCCCCCGCACAGGAACAGCGTGCCGCGCTTCATCAGCCGGCCGGGCGTACCGTTGGTCCGGCCGCCGACGATCAGCGTGCCG
>JBBSUS010000567.1:0-2549 GCA_038234195.1 Hyphomicrobiales bacterium
ATCTCGCTGTCGCAGATCGCGCTCGCCCAGCCGCCCTACGTCCCGAGCTTTTCCCTCGCCTCGTTGTCCAGCTTCTGGTCGAACGTGAGACAGTTCTCCTTCGACAACTACGTCTGGCTGACAGGCGACCCGCTCTACATCAACTCTTACCTCTCCAGCGTGAAGATCGCCGGCATTTCGACCGCGATCACGCTGGCGATCGGCTATCCTTTCGCCTACGGCATGGCTCGCGCGCCGCGCGCCTATCGCTCGATCCTGGTGCTTCTGACGATCCTGCCGTTCTGGACGAGCTTCCTGATCCGCGTCTACGCCTGGATCGGCATCCTGAAGACCGACGGCCTGCTCAACCAGTTTCTGATGTGGCTCGGCTTGATCTCCGATCCGCTGATCATCCTCAACACCAATGTCGCCGTCTATATCGGCATCGTCTATTCCTACCTGCCCTTCATGGTGCTGCCGATCTACGCCTCGCTGGAGCGCATGGATGGACGGCTGATCGAGGCGGCAAACGACCTTGGCTGCCCGCCGATCAAGGCCTTCTGGACCATCACCTTTCCGCTTTCGAAACCCGGCATCATCGCCGGAATCATGCTGGTCTTCATCCCGGCGGTCGGCGAATTCGTCATCCCCGACCTCTTGGGCGGTTCGCGCACGCTCATGATCGGCAAGACGCTGTGGAACGAGTTCTTCGACAATCGCGACTGGCCGGTCGCATCGGCGGTGGCGATCCTCCTCCTGATCGTGCTCGTCATCCCGATCGTGTGGTTTCAGCGCTATCAGGCCAGGGCGACAGGGGGAGCCTGATGGAAAAGCGCTGGAGCCCCTTCAACATCGTCTCGGTGACCTTCGGGTTCGCTTTTCTCTATCTGCCGATCGTTCTGCTGATCATCTATTCCTTCAACGCGTCCCGCCTCGTCACGGTCTGGGCCGGCTTCTCGACCGTCTGGTATTCGGCGCTCTGGCAGGATCAGGCGCTCCTCGATGCGGCGTGGGTCACGATCCGCGTCGGGCTCCTGTCGGCCTCGATCGCGACCGTGCTGGGAACGCTCGCCGCAACGACCCTCGTGCGCTTCTTCGACTTTCGCGGCCGGCTGCTGTTCACCGGCATGGTCTATGCCCCGCTGGTCATGCCCGACGTCATCACCGGCCTGTCGCTGCTTTTGCTCTTCGTCGCCATGGATCTCGACCGCGGCTTCTGGACGGTGACGATCGCCCACGTTACCTTCTCCATGTGCTTCGTCGCCGTCGTGGTGCAGTCGCGCCTCGTCACCTTCGATCGCTCGCTTGAAGAAGCCGCGCAGGATCTGGGTTGTCCGCCCTGGAAGACCTTCTTCGTCATCACCCTGCCGGTGATCTGGCCGGCGGTCGCGGCCGGCTGGATGCTCGCTTTCACGCTGTCGCTCGACGATCTCGTCGTTGCAAGCTTCACCTCGGGGCCGGGCGCCACCACCCTGCCGATGAAGATCTACAGCCAGGTGCGGCTCGGCGTGACGCCGAAGATCAACGCCGTCTGCACCATCCTCATTGCCATCGTGTCCATTGGCGTCATCGCCGCTGCGATCGTCCAGAAAAGGAGTGAGGTCAAACGCCTGCGCGATGAACGCCTGGCGGCCATGGACGCCTGAGCGGCAGTCCCGGTACCGCATCAGGCGCTAGGGACGCGCCTTCGGGCTGGCCAACGTCGTGACCGAAGGGTCCGGCCATTTGCCATCGAGCACGAAGGCGATTTTCTGGGGAACGTTCTCCGCCGCCGGGTCCGAGGCGGCAACCGCGGGCGCGAATTCGCCGTCGATGGCCATCTGGCGCCCGATCGGCATGAAGTGGCCGGACGCAACCAGCGCACCACCGGAATTGACCAGCGTCAAACTTTCCATGCGAACCGTATCGCCACGCAGTTTCAGTGCGGCCTTCAGCGACTGGAACGGCACACGGCTGCCAGAAAAACCTTGGCTCAACGCTCGTGCGCCGGGGCTGGCGAAGACGGCCGGATCAAAGCCCGCGATGGCGCCGTCGCTCGCGTCGATCTGTGTGTCGACCCGGATGTTGCGGGCAACGCTTCGCCAGTCGCGAATGGGTGAATTCATGGTCGCGGTGACGTTCGAACGCCCTCCGATCCGCACGGTGGCGATGTTCATCGCTGTCATCATCTGAGCCGTGTCGACGCCATAAAGCGTCATGTTTCCGGTGGCACTCGCCGCATCCGGGCGCCCGTCGAGGACAAGATTGGCCCGGCCGCGACCGCCGAACAGTGTCGCGTCGCCGACATCGACCTTAAGCGCCCCGTCGGACAGCGAGACGACGGCGGCCATGTCGGCGAGCCCGACCTTGCCGAGCGACGCCTGGATGGCCGAGAGGCGCAGATCGAGATGCATTTCGTTGGCAAAGGCCAGGTCGATCGGGCGATCGAAATCATACGGGTCGTTGGGCAAGGGCGCCACGGCGCGCACGAGCGGCGTGAGGTCGAGGCTGGGAAAGGCCAGCGTTCCGCCGAGCGTCGGCTTCGGCGATCGAAAGCTCGCCTCGATGGCGCCGCGGCCGACGCTGCCGGC
>JBBSUS010000568.1:0-2548 GCA_038234195.1 Hyphomicrobiales bacterium
AAAGGCCATCGGCGCCCCCATGACCCGGCCGCATCGCGGCGCGGGATCGCCGTGGCGCGTCTGTCAGTAGGCGAAGATGCGGACGCTGCTTCTTCTCCCGAATCGGGAGAAGGTCCCGGCAGGGGGATGAGGGCCTCATAGGGCGCCCCGGGGTCCTGGAAGAGGAATGCGGGCTTCACCAAGCCGCGAGTGCCGAACACGATGACGTCCGCCTCGTCCTGCGCTAGGCTCGCTGCAACCGCACGAGAGCGAAGGAAACGGCCATGGCAAAACGACCGGAACGCAAGCGGGTCCCCGGTGGCGTCGCCGCCCGCCTCCGTCCACTTGCGACGTTCGCAATCCTTGCCCTTGCCGCCGCCGCGACCGTTCCACCGGCCTTCGCCCAGCTTCAGACGCCCTCGGCCGGCCAGGCGAGCGACGCGGTGCAGCCCGAATCCGGCGCGGCGCCTGTCACCACATCGACGCGCCAACCCGTCGCGGCCAAATCGCAGATGGTGGTCGCGGCCAATCCGCTCGCCGCCAAAGCCGGTTACGCGATCCTTGCGCAAGGCGGCAGCGCCATCGACGCGATGGTGACGACGCAACTCGTGCTCAATCTCGTCGAACCGCAGTCCTCCGGCATCGGCGGCGGCGCCTTCCTGGTCTATTACGACGCCGACGAGGGCCGTCTCACCACTTTCGACGGCCGCGAGACAGCGCCGGTGGCCGCGACGCCCAAACTGTTTCTCGACGAAGCGGGCGACCCGCTCAAATTCTACGACGCGGTCGTCGGCGGCCGCTCGGTCGGCACGCCCGGCACGCTGAAGCTGCTCTACGAGACCCAGAAGACATACGGCAAACTCGACTGGAAGGCCGTCGTGCAGCCGGCGATCGACCTTGCCACCCAAGGCTTTGCCGTCTCGCCGCGGCTGAACGATCTGGTCTCCGGAGACGTCGAGCGGCTCAGCCGCTTTCCCGGCACGCGCGGCTATTTCCTCGATGCGGCGGGCAAGCCGCTGCCGGTCGGCCATCTCGTCAAGAACCCGGACTTCGCCAGGACGCTTCAGACCATCGCCGACAAAGGCGCCGATGGCTTCTATACGGGCCAGATCGCCCGGGACATCGTCGCGGCCGTGCAAGGCGCCGAGGGCAATCCCGGCAAGCTGGCGCTCGCCGATCTCGCCGCCTACACCGTCATCGAGCGCGAACCGGTCTGCGCCGATTACCGCACCTACGATGTCTGCGGCATGGGCCCGCCCTCGTCGGGCGCCCTCACGGTCGGACAGATCCTGAAGCTGCTCGAACCCTTCGACATCGCCGGGCTCGGGCCGAAAAGCGCCAAGGCCTGGCGGCTGATCGGCGATGCCTCGCGTCTCGCCTTCGCCGATCGCGGCCGCTACATGGCCGACATCGACTTCGTGCCGATGCCGCTCGCCGGCCTCCTCGACAGCGGCTATCTGGAGGGTCGCTCACAGCTGATGAATGGCGACAAGGCCCTGTCGAAGGACGCAGTCCAGCCGGGCATGCCGCCCTGGGACCACGCCATGCTCGAGGGCGACGATCAGGCGATCGAGCTGCCCTCGACCAGCCATTTTTCCATCGTCGACAAGGACGGCAACGTCGTCTCGATCACCACAACCATCGAGAACGAATTCGGCTCGCGGCTGATGGTCGACGGGTTCCTGTTGAACAACGAGCTCACCGACTTCTCCTTCGAGACCCATGAGGACGGGCGGCCGATCGCCAACCGGGTCGAGCCCGGCAAGCGCCCGCGCTCCTCCATGGCGCCAACCATCGTGATGCAGGACAATCGGCCGGTGATCGCCATCGGCTCGCCGGGCGGCAGCCGGATCATCGGCTATGTCGCGGAAGCGCTGGTCGCGCTCATCGACTGGAAGATGAACATCCAGGACGCGGTCGCGCTGCCGCATGTCGTCAACCGCTTCGGCCCGATGGACATCGAGAAGGGCACCGCGGCCGAGGCATTGGCCGAGCCGCTGAAGGCGTTGGGCTACGAGATCAACGTCACTGATCTCAATTCCGGCCTGCACGGCATCGTCATCGATGCCGACGGAACGCTGACGGGCGGCGCCGACCCCCGGCGCGAGGGCGTTGCGGTGGGCGATTGACGCACCGGGTCCGCCAATCCACGGCGGACGGTCGTCCCCTTCGGCAGCGCCATCGCCTTCGCGATGGGACCGATGCCACGGCACGCCGGGGCGCCTCTTTTTCCGGGCTCTGGAATAATTCAATCGATTAGACTATTCAGGCGTCCAGCCGCAAGCCACGCTCGCGACCGCAGCATAGGAAGTCCGTCATGTCCGCCCAGATCATCCCCGTCGATCCGTTCGATTACGTCGTCTTCGGCGGCAATGGCGACCTTGCCGAGCGCAAGCTGCTGCCGGCGCTCTATCACCGGGATCACGACGGCCAGTTGCCGCCGGAGTCCCGCATCATCGGGGCTTCGCGCAGCGAGATCTCCGACGAGGCGTATCGCGACTTCGCCCGCAAGGCGATCGAAACGCAGGTCAAGCCGGAGGACAATCATCCCGTCTCGATCGAGCGGTTC
>JBBSUS010000569.1:0-2546 GCA_038234195.1 Hyphomicrobiales bacterium
CGTCGCGGTTTTCACCAGGAAGTTCTGACCTGCGAACAGGCTGTCGGGACCGTCCATGACGATCCGGTAGACCATCGGATAGCGGCCAGACTGATCGGCTTGCATGCCCTTGCGCAGCAGTTCCTCGAAGCGTTTGGGTCCGAGCAGGCGCTGGACGATCTCCGGCTCTTCGTAGCGGAAGATGAAGTAGCCTTCCGCATCGGCCCGCTCGTCGCGGCCGCCACCTGCCAGGGCCACCGCCTCGATGACGTTGAGATCGTTGGCACCGAAGGGAAGCCGGTTGTTCTGGGCGGTTTCGCCGAGAACCGTGAATGTGCGGGGATCCTGAACGACGAAGATCTCGTCGCCCGGCCGGACATGGATGTCCTCGGAGGGATGCTCGATGATCGATTTGAGAAGCACCGTCTGCGTGCGACTGCCCCGCGTCAGCGTCACATAGCTCTCGTAGGGCTGCGCGCTTGGCCCACCAGCCTTGGCGATCACTTCGGATACCTGGTCGCCGCCCAGATTGAGCGGGATCAACCCCGATGCTCTGACCGCACCCGACACGGTAACCGCCCGCGACTGGGTGGAAACCGTCGTGACGACGACATCCGGCTCGACGGCCTTGCCCTTGAGGGCTGCAAGGATGGTCTGGCGCACCTGTTCGAGCGTGCGTCCAGCAAATTTCAGATTGCCGACATAGGGGATCGCTGCCCTTCCGTCAGGCTGGACCACAACCCGGATCGCGGTCTGCTTGGTCTGCTGTGTCGAGAACAGACCGTCGACGCCGGCCTCGAAGATCGTGACGAGCAGTTCGTCGCCGACGCCGATGACCGCGAGATTGCCGCTGTCGCCAAAGCCGAACGTCTTGTTGAGGCGCGATGGCTGGTACTGGCTGACGATCCTCGCGGTTGCCGCGGTCACGTCAACCACATCGAACACCGAAGCCCCGGCGTCCTTACGCTCAACCGCCGAACGACCGGCCGCATCGGTGATTTCGCTGGCCAGGGGACCGCTGGATGGGACGATCTGGCAACCGGTCAACGCCGCCATCAGGGCCAACACGGAGACTTTCGAAGTCGCGGTCATCCATCGAGGCGTCATAGGGCAGGCCAACTTTCCAAGTACAGGCATCCTTCACCGTCGTGGACGATGCGAGTGGTCATCGTCTTATGCTCTGGACGCCGTTAAAACATCCTTCATCTTCGCCGATCGGCCGGCTGTGCAGCTTTTCGGGCATCGAGTGTGGCATCGACGCATCGCCGTTGCGGGATTGCGAAGGCCGCTACGGAACCTTCTGCGGGCGCGAACGCGGCGGAACGGCGACGAAAGCGCCTGGCGCGTTGACGCTGCGGGTTGCGATTCGGGCCGCGAGACTGGTTGCCG
Source organism: Hyphomicrobiales bacterium (assembly GCA_038234195.1). Lineage (GTDB taxonomy): Bacteria > Pseudomonadota > Alphaproteobacteria > Rhizobiales > Rhizobiaceae > Aurantimonas. The sequence goes on from JBBSUS010000569.1 coordinate 1,369, forward strand.
CGGCCTCGATGCCCGCGCGGTCGAAGACGTCGCCGCGGAACTGCAGGGCGTTCGCCACGAGCCGCACGAAGTCCCCGCACAGCGCCGCATCGGGAAGCGTTGGAGCCTGCCAGAAATCGGCGAGCGGCCGGCGATCAGTCAGGCCGTCGATGTCGTAAATGGCAATGCCGAGCGTCTTGACCGGCCGCCCCGCCCGGATCGCCTGCAATCCGACGGTGGAATTCACAGTCACCACCCCAGAGGATGCGGCAATCAGACCGTCGAGTGCGCCACCATCGATGAAGTGAACCCGGTCCGATAGGCCATGTCCGGCCGCTGCTTTCGCAATGATCTTTGGCCAGGGGCGCAGGCCGTTGTCGAGCGGGTGCAGCTTGAACAGCAGCTCGGTGCCGGCCGGCGCATGCTTCGCGAAGCTGTGGAGGACCATCTCGACCGCCTGCAGGAGATTGCGAAACGGCGAATGTGCCCTGATCTGGAAGTCGGTCTCCAGTTGCAGCGGAAACAGGAAGAAGCGCGTTCGGCCGTCGGTCATCTGGCGCTCGATCTGAAGCGCTTCGCTCGCCCGGCGCCTGGTGCGGCCGAGCCGTATAAGCCAACCTGCATATTCCGCCAAGGGATGGTCGAGCGCATGCCAGCGATAATGCGGGAAGACGAACCACGCGAAGACGTTGGGCAGATTATAGAGAAGATCGAAGACCGATTCCGCGAAGAAGCTGTGCCCGTAGAGCGGGGTGAAGTCCGGTTCGGGCAGGCCAGCGGCCGCGGCCCGTATCGTCGCCGGGTCGGCGGGAAAATGCGAGTTACAGCCGCTGCCGCCGCGCTCGACCGTGAGCCAATCGGGCCGGAAATAGCCCATGTCGACGGCATACACGGGAAGACCACGCCGCGCTGCAGCAGCAACGGCGGGACGATGAACCGGACGCTCCTCACCGAGAAGCACGACATCGGTCACGCCCTCGTCGTCGATGAAACGCTCGACGAAAGCCGGCAGCGCCGATAGCCGGCCCCGGTAGCTGGTCGCGCCGGGCCGCCGCCAGAAAATCCAGTCGCCGACATTGAAGTTGATGCGCAGGCAGCGGTGGCCCCGTTCTTCCAGCCGGTCAGCCGTTTGGGCAAAAAGCGGTGAGGCATGACCTTGAAGAAAAAGGAATGTCCGGCGGTCCGTCGATCCGTCCGCC
>JBBSUS010000570.1:0-2545 GCA_038234195.1 Hyphomicrobiales bacterium
CCGGCGTAACCGGCAGATCGAAGCCGCAGATGGTCGCTTCGCGAGACCCCGCTCCGCCGAAGCGGACAGTGGTTTTTCTGCTCGTGCCGAATTTCTCGATGATCGCCTTTGCATCGGCGATCGAGCCGCTGCGGATCGCCAACCGCATCGTCGGCCAGGACGTCTATCGTTGGCGCCTTGCCTCGCCCAATGGTGCGCCCGTGCGGGCTTCGAACCGTGTCGAGGTCGCCGTCGACAGTTCGGTCGAGATCGAGCGACGCAATCTGTCGGCGGAATGCCGGCCGTCCATGGTCTTTGCCTGCTCAGGCGTCTTCGTCGAGGACTTCTCGGACAAATCGACTTTCTCGTACCTGCGCGAGACGCATCAGCACGGTATCTCCGTCGGCGGGCTTTGCACCGGTGCGTGGATCCTCGCCCGCGCAGGCCTCCTCGCCGATCGCCGCTGCGCCATCCACTGGGAAAACCTTCCCGGTTTCAGCGAGGCGTTTCCTCGCGCCGACGTCTATGCCGACCTTTTCGAGAGCGACCACAACATCTACACCTGCGCCGGTGGCACCGCGTCACTGGATATGATGCTGGCGCTGATCGGCGAAGATCTGGGCGACGAGGTGGTCAACCGGGTCTGCGAGCAAGCGCTGACCGACAGGGTGCGCGGACCGCACGACCGCCAGCGGCTGCCACTCAGGGCCCGTCTCGGTGTCCAGCACGTCAAGGTGCTGCGGGTCATCGAGATCATGGAGGCGAACCTTTCCGATCCGCTTTCGCTGGTCGAGATATCCCGCCATGTCGGCCTGTCACGGCGGCAGGTGGAGCGATTGTTCGACAAAGAGATGGGCCGCTCGCCAGCGCGCTACTATCTGGAAATCCGGCTGGATCGGGCCCGGCACCTCCTCCTGCAATCGCAGTTGCCGATCGTCGAGATCGCCGTTGCCAGCGGCTTCGTCTCTGCCTCGCACTTTTCCAAATGCTACCGCGAGCTGTATTCGCGCTCGCCATTGCAGGAACGCGCCTCGCGAACCTCGCTTCTGGCGGCCTGACCACCCAATTGCTCCTTTTTGACCAGATCAACCAACGACGGACTGCCGCGTTGGGGTCCAGCCTTTCGTGAAAGAGCTTACTGATACCCGTCCATCCACTGTTTCCGACGGTTCTCCCACATACGCTCGCCGATCAGGCAGTCGACCGTGTCAGCGTCAACGGTCCTCAGCACGGTCGCCTGTTCCAGCCCGCCCTGGCGCTGAAAGCCGTCGGCGAGCTCCATCACCAGCTTGCGCCGCACCGCATCGGGAAACTGCTCCCAGTCGTTGACCGGAATCATGAATGCGCCCGGACCGCCGATCACGCAATTCGCATAATACGCGTCGAGATTGGGGATCGAGCCCCAAGAGCCGAAACCGCTTTCGTCGCCGGATGTCATCAGCGGCAGACCATTGATGGTGATGCCTCGGGCGACGGCCGCGTCGCGTGCGTCGGTGACCGTGCGGCCCTGGTTGTTCGGCCCGTCACCGGAAATGTCGATGACGCGTCGAAGCCCGTCATAGCCGTTGCCGTCGAAGGTCGGCGCGATGGCGTCGATCGCGGCGGCGATCGAGGTGCGCCGCTCGCGGTCCGGCTCAAGGGTCGCAAGCTTGTAGGCGAAGGCGTCGACACTCTCCTTGGAATCGATCAGCGTCCAGGGCACCACGACGGTCTGGGAGAAGGTGCCGGCCCACTCGACATAGGCGACCGCGACGCGGCCAAAGCCCCCCTGCATGATTGCCTTCTGCACGTCGGGGCTGCGAAAAGCCGCGGCATAGCCGGCGCGCTGGATTTCCTGCTCGCCGCGATCCATCGACCAAGACACGTCGACAGCCAGCACCAACTCGACATCGACCTTTCGGCCGTCGTTGCGCGGCGTTTCCGCGTGCCCCGCCCCCAGGTCACCCAGGCCGCGTTGCTGCGCCATGGCCGGCATCGCGGCCAACGGAAGGCCTCTGACGGCCGGCAAGGCCGTCATCAGAGCAAGACCGGCCATCGTTGCGACACGTTGGATCCAGGGCATGCAAAAAAGGTCGCCCCGATGGACGATCCTGGCAATTCACATCTGCGTCAATGCGTGCGCCAGTCGCCTGCCTCGCGTGATCCACCGCCGCGTGTGTCGCCACGCCGGTAAACTCCTTTCAGAACGCAATCATCCCGACGACGACGCCGAAGCCGCGACCTGCCCGCGTATGGGAAATTTCCGCTCGATGGCCATCTTCAAACCCGCCAGAATGTCCGTCAGCCGAGGCCGGGCGAAAGCGGCGTTTTGAAGATACAGCGCATAAAGCGTTCCTTCCGGATCGACGACGGCGATCCCCGGTTCGCTGAAGCGTTCGGGCTCGCCATCCTTGACCCCTGACGAGATGAAGAGGCCCCAGTCTCGCGCGGTCGCCTCGTTCATTTCAAAGGCAATCGGCAATCCCTCGATCGCCCAGTCGCCGAGCTGACGCTCGGCGCGTTCCCGCGAGTCCATCGACACAGCATGGACAGCGATTCCGAGCGCCTCGAAATCAGCCTTCAGGCC
>JBBSUS010000571.1:0-2545 GCA_038234195.1 Hyphomicrobiales bacterium
CAAGATCATTCGCGAACGTCGGCTCCAGGACGATGGCGCAACGCTGGAAGCGCTCGGGGTCAAGCTCGGCATCTCGAAGGAGCGGGTGCGTCAGATCGAGACGCGAGCACTCGAGAAGTTGCGTGCGGCACTGCTGGAAACCAACGCCGATAGGGCAGCTTACGTGAGCTGAAATCCGGCGCTGGTCATTCTTTCCGGCGGGACCAACGGGACGGCACGATCCTCATGCGAGCATGGCGGCCCTTGCGGCCGCCATTTTACGTCCGGAGCCCGGCCCCAGTCTGGAGTCCGCAAGCCTCTGACGACAGGCGACGGCGGCGATGCTGGAGGGCTGCATGCGTGACGTTTTAGCGATGCGCGGGCGAAGCCGACGCAAACGCCAGACGTAACCGTACACAGCGGGAATTGGCACCTCGGGATGCGCCACACTTCGGGTGCTATTCGGCGACGATCTTGTAGAGCTTGCCCGGTTGAACGGCCGCACCGTCTTCGAGGTCGTTCAGCAGCCTGAACATCTGCATCTTCCGGTCGATCCCATCCATCTTCGCAGCGATCCGCTCGGCAGTATCGCTCGGTCCTGCGGTGACGACGCGGATGCGCAGCGGCTTCAATGACGCCCGTTCGGTCGGGCTCAGGACCCTGAAGCTACCGGCTACGGCATTGGCGATCGGCTCTGCGGTGTCGGCGCGGTTCGCCTGAACTGCCGTCAGGAACCTGTAGACCTGTCCGCCGAGGCGAATGACGGTCACGTCGAAGGCGTAATCACCACCTCGGGCGCGGGCCGAAACCGCTTCCAGATTGCCGATGCGGCGTTGACGAATGCTGGTTGGGTCGAGGCCGCCGATCCAGCCGCTGTTGACGTAATCGACGAGGCTCGTCGATTGCGGCAGGGCGACACCGTCGAAGCGGATACCGGTGTCGTTGGGGCCGCTGGCAAGAACCGCTTCGGCCGTGTTGTCGAGGGTAAAGCCTTCCGGCACCTCGAAGGTGATGCCAAGGCCAGGGTGATAGAAGCGACGCTCGCGCACATAACCCTCGGCCGCAGAGTCGCCGAACAGCATGCCGTCGATCCCGGCGAGGTAGCGGTCGCGGTCGCTCGCGCCGGTTCCGGGGGGGCCGAACGCCCTGGCCTGGCTGCGGGCGAGTTGGATGCGCTGCGGAGCCGAGGGATGCGAGGCGAGGAAGTCGAGATTCGGATTACCTGCCTGAAAGGCGTTGCGAAGCTTGGCATAGGAATCCATCGCCTGCAGGAAACGGGCCGCAGCGAACGGATCGTAGCCAGCCCGGGCGATGTGATTGATGCCGAGCGTGTCGGCCTGCAACTCCTGCTGACGCGAGAACTGGGCGAGACTGAGCTTGCCGCGGGCGAGCGCCATCTGGCCAGCAGCGTCGCTCGACAGCACCTCGCTCACGACGCGGCTGGCCAGTTCGGCAGCCTGCTCGCGCTGCTGGCGCTCGATGCCGTGATTGGCGGTGATGTGGCCCATCTCATGACCGATGACGGCTGCGACCTCGGCCGAGTCGTCGGCGAGCGCGAGCAGGCCGCGGGTGATGTAGACGTAGCCGCCCGGCAGCGCGAAGGCATTGACGTTCGGCGAATTGAGAACGGTGATGCGGTAGGCGCGGTTGGGATCGTCTGTCGCCGCGGCCAGCTTGCCGACGATCGTCGCCAGCATTCGCTCCAGCTTCGGGTCTGAATAGGCGCCGCCGTAAGCCGCCAGGATTTTCGGGTGCTGGGAGCGGCCGATCACCGATTGCGGGTCGCCCTGCTGAACGTTCTCGAAGGTGATGGGCGTGCCGGTTTCGGCGTAGCCGGTGCGCACGCTGCCATCGGTGCCGGTGAGGCCGCCGAGCCCATCCTCGACGGTCGTGCAGGCGGACGCAGCCATCAGCGCCGTCAGCGCGGCGCCGCAAAGAAGCACGCGCAGCGAACGAGCAACGCCCTGTCGACGCGCCCCTTGCATGGTCGCTGCAATCTCAGGCTCGGCCTTCATCTGTCCGTCATGCCCCAATAATTTCGTCATTGCGCAGGTGATGTCCGATCCGCGCGCATCCGTCGTCCGAGCAAGAGCACCGGTCCACTGCCCGTCTCGGCTCATGGTGAACCACGCCGGTGCCTCCGCAGCGTTCAGACGCCATCTAGGCACTAGCCGAAATTGGCGCACGCCGTGAGGATGGTTTGGCAACAGGCTGATGCAAAAATGTCGGAGACCCCCGTATGACATTGCCTTCGCCTGGCCGGTGCATTTGCGCCCTCGGGGCCGAAAGGCAGGCTGAACAGCGCAGCGAGGTCCGCCCCTCGGCAATGTCCACCATCATGTTCATCGTGCCTACAAATGAAATCTGCCGGAAATGCGTCAGCCGACGCCCGGCGTCGGCGACCGTGTCACCGTTCCGAGGTAATCTCCAATTCTGGGATCGCCCTTGCCCGAAAGGATCGCTTCCGTTGGACCGATCGCGACGATTTCGCCAGCCTCAAGAAAGGCGACGCGATCGGCATGGCCGACAGCGTCCTCGGGATGGTGGGTGACCATCACGATGGTCA
>JBBSUS010000572.1:0-2543 GCA_038234195.1 Hyphomicrobiales bacterium
GAATGCGCTGGCCGACCAGATCGCCGCCGGCGAGGTGGTCGAGCGGCCAGCCAGCGTCGTCAAGGAACTGGTTGAAAACGCGCTGGACGCCGGCGCCACCCGTATCGAGATCGCGACGGCCGGCGGCGGCAAGAACCTCATCCGCGTCACCGACGATGGCGGCGGCATCGTTGCCGACCAGATGCCGTTGGCGGTGCGCCGCCATTGCACCTCGAAGCTTTCCGGCGGGCTCGACGCGATCGAGACCCTCGGCTTTCGCGGCGAGGCCCTGCCGGCGATCGGCTCGGTCGCCCGGCTTTCGCTGAAGTCGCGGGCGACGGGATCGCACGAAGCGCACGAGATCGTCGTCGCCGGTGGGACGCCGAACCCGATGCGACCGGCGGCGCTGTCGCGCGGCACGGTGATCGAGGTGCGCGACCTCTTCCAGGCGGTGCCGGCGCGGCTGAAGTTTCTCAAGAGCGACCGTGCGGAAAACGCCGCAATCACCGACATCGTCCGGCGCGTCGCCATCGCCTTCCCGGCAGTGCGGTTCGAACTGTCGGGGCCGGATCGCTCGCAGACCGTCTTCGAAGCGGTGGAGCGCACCGAACCGCTCGCCCGGATCGCCGCAGTTATCGGGGCGGAATTCGCCGAAAACGCCCTGGCGATCGAGGCCCAAAGGGACGATGTGCGGCTCGATGGTTTCGCCGGCATCCCCACCTATCATCGCGGCAACGCGCTGCAGCAGTTCTTCTATGTCAACGGCCGGCCGGTGCGCGACAAGATGCTGCTTTCAGCGCTGCGCGGCGCCTATGCCGACGTGATGGCCAAGGACCGCTTCCCGGTCGCGGTGCTGTTCCTGTCGATCGACCCCGCGCTGGTCGACGTCAACGTCCATCCTGCGAAAGCGGATGTCCGGTTTCGCGATGCCGGGCTGGTGCGCGGGCTGATCGTCGGGTCGATCCGCCAGGCCTTCGCGGAAGCGGGTCTGCGCTCCTCCACGGCCGCGGCCGATGGGCTGATGGCGCGTGGCCGGGTGGACACGGCGCAACCGCGCGGCGAGGCGGACGGGTGGCCCGGCGCTTCGCCCGTCACGGCCGCGCCTCGCCGCTTCGAGGGCTTCTCCCCGGGAGGCTATACGGGCAGCGGCAACGTTTACGGCAGCGGCTTTGCTTCGCCCGGACAGGCGGCCTATTCGGCCGAGAGCTCACCATTTCGGCCCTTCGGATACGAGGCGAGCGGACATCCGGGCACTGCGCAGGACACGAATGGCGCCTTCGCGCCCGAGACCGATCGGCTGGCCCTCCCGGAAAACGCCGCAGCAGTTTCCAATCCGGCATCCGGCCTCGCCTCAGACCATCCGCTGGGCGCGGCCAAGGCACAGTTCCACAAGAACTTCATCGTCGCCGAGACCGAGGACGGGATCGTCATCGTCGATCAGCACGCCGCCCATGAACGGCTGGTCTACGAGACGCTGAAGCGAGCGATCCACGGCCGGCCGCTCGCCTCGCAGATGCTGCTCATTCCGGAGATCGTCGATCTGCCGGAAGACGATTGCGACCGGCTCTGCGAATTGTCGGAGACGCTGCTCAAGCTCGGCCTCGGGCTCGAGCGCTTCGGGCCCGGCGCCGTTGCGGTGGCCGAGACGCCGGCGATCCTCGGGCAGGTCGACTGCCAACGCCTGGTGCGCGACCTAGCCGACGAGACCGCCGAGTTCGGGACGGCCGAGGGCGTGCGCGCGAAGATCGACCATGTCGCCGCCACCATCGCCTGCCACGGCTCGGTGCGGTCGGGCCGGGTGATGAAACCCGAGGAGATGAACGCGCTTCTGCGCGAGATGGAAGCGACGCCCGGGTCGGGGCAGTGCAACCACGGCCGCCCGACCTTCATCACGCTGAAGCTGTCCGACATCGAGACGATGTTCGGCCGACGGTAGGTTAAGCATGGCGGAGACCGCGGTCTTCGCGATCGGTGGGAAAACCGATGCAAACGGGCTATACCCACCGACAACATTCGACGAGGACATTCCCATGAACCGCATGGACAACACCGGCGAGGCCAAGCTTCGCTACGACACGCCGGACTTCCAGGTGGTGCGCGCCGGCTCCTATGTGCGCTGCGCCGTCACCGGCGAGGCGATCCCTCTGGACCTGCTGAAATACTGGAGCGTCGAGCGCCAGGAGGCCTATGTCGACGCCGCCGCCTCGTTCCGGCGCGATATGGAGGCGCAGGGGCGCGTCGCGAAGGCCTGACGGGACACATCGCTCGTTGCGGCCGGCTTTCGTTGGCGCTCGGTTGTTGTCCTCAAGGGCCGCCGGAGGATATCGGGAAAGTCTGGCCGCTCAGCCGAAGCGGCGCCGCCTGTAGGCAGCGACGGTCTGGCGGATGATGCGCCCGGCATCGTTTCGCGAGCCGAAGACGAGTTCGACGTCGAGGACATCGCATTCGCGGGCGAAGCCCGCCATGGACGGCCCACCGGTTTTCAGGCGCACGGAATCCTTGCGGGTCGTGACGATGTGAAGGCCCTCCTTCCAGGCGTTGCTGAGCAACGCGTCCATGTCGAC
>JBBSUS010000573.1:0-2542 GCA_038234195.1 Hyphomicrobiales bacterium
ATGATGGCGGGAGCAATGCTGCTGTCAGCGATGTCCGCCAGACTTTGGGTTGCGAACAGCACCGCGACGTTCTTCTTGCGGAGCGTCTTGAGCCACTCACGGATGCGCGCGGCGAACAGCGGATGGTCGAGGAAGATCCAGGCTTCGTCGAGGATCAGCAGCGTCGGTCGACCGTCGAACCGCTCTTCCAATCGGTGAAAGAGATAGGTGAGCACTGGAGCAACCACCCCCGCCTGCCCCATCAATGCCTCCGTTTCGAAGCATTGGATGTCGGCGAGTGCGAAGCTTTGTTCGGCTGCATCGAGCAGCCGGCCATACGGGCCTTCGAGAGTATAAGCGGTGAGCGCGGTGCGAAGTGCGTTCGACTGGAGCAGCAATGCCAGACCGGTCAGAGTGCGTTCTTCTGTCGGCGCCGATGATAGGCTGCCAAGCGCCGACCACACCGACTCCTTGATCTCCGGCGTTACGATGACCTTTTCATGCACGAGCAAAGCGACGATCCAGTCGAGCGCCCAGGCGCGTTCGGCGGGAATGTCGATGTCGCGCAGCGGCTGGAACGCCAGCGCTTGGCTCCCGCTCGACACTGCATCGGCGGCCATACCGAGTGCGTGATGCGCGCCGCCCATCGCGAGCACTGCAGCGCGTGCGGAGAAGCCCTTGTCGAACATATAGAGTTGCGCGTTCGGGTAACGTCGGAATTGCAACGCGATCAGCGCGAGCAGCACTGACTTGCCGCCCCCGGTCGGGCCGACGACGAGCATGTGACCCACGTCGCCGACATGGGTCGACAGGCGAAACGGCGTCGAACCAGCGGTCTGGGCATAGAATAAGGGTGGACCACCGAGATGCTGGTTGGCGATCGGCCCTGCCCACACCGATGGCAGCGGCATCAAATGTGCGAGGTTCAGCGTGTGCACCAGTGGCTGGCGCACATTGGCATAGGCTTGGCCAGGCAGAGACGACAGCCACGCCTCAACCGCGTTGACGCCTTCGCGCTTCACCGTGAACCCAAGGCCGTTCACGATCCGCTCGACCGCCCGGACCTTCGTCTCGGCGCGGTTGCGATCCGCGTCCGAAACCGTGATCGTCGTCGTCAGATAGCCGAAGGCGACATGGTCGCCGCCGAGCGCTTGCAGCGCGAGATCGGCGTCCACGACCTTATTGTCGGCATCGCTGTCGAGCAGTTGCGTGGGCTGGTTGTAGATCACCTCGCGCAGGAGGGCTGCGACCGACTTGCGCTTGTTGAACCATTGCCGCCGCAAGCTGGTCAACACCTTGGTCGCATCGGTCTTGTCAAGCGCGATGAAACGGGTCACCCAGCGGTAGCCGAAATCCTGATGGTTGAGCGCGTCGAGCAGCCCCGGGCGGCTCATTTTAGGAAAGCCCAGCACAGTCAGCGTCCGAAGGTGCTGCTCGCCGAGCCTGGGCTCGAGCCCGCCGATCAGCGGCGTGTCGGCGAGTATTCCATCGAGGTACATCGGCGTTTCGGTCACGGCGACGGGATGACGGCGGCTCGAAACGGTGCCGTGCAGATACGTCAGCGTTTCGCCATCATCGAGCGCCCGGACCTCGGGCATGAACCCGGCGAAGAGATCGAGCACTCTGTTGGTCTCTGCAATAAAGCCGGCCAGCGCGGCGCGCCAGTCGCGCCCCTTGGCGCCGTCGGGCCGATCGACCAGCGCTCGTCCGGCTGCGTCGCTGCTATCCGCGGGTGGCAGCCACGTCAGCGTGAGATGGAAACGGCTCTCGAAATGCTGGCCCTCGGCTTCGAACCCGGCGCGGCGCTCTTCATCAACCAGCCAGGACGCAGCGTCGGGAAACGTACTGACGGGATAGCCCAGCGCCTCGCGTCGCTCGGCGTCGAAGAACAAAGCCCAACCGCTGCCGAAGCGGCGCAATACATTGTTGGCCCGCGCGCAGGTGGATACGAGTTCGGCTTCGGTCGCGCTTTCCAGATCGGGGCCGCGAAACCTCAGCGTCCGCTGGAAACTGCCATCCTTGTTGAGCACGACGGCCGGCGCGACGAGTGCGGCCCATGGCAGATGGTCAGCGAGGCGGTCTGCACGGTGGCGGTATTCTGCGAGGTTCAGCATGCCAGATATCCTTTTTGCCGCAGGTGTCGGACGAGGACGCTGGCGAAGTCCGGATCGCGGCGCGCGGCAAAGACGGCAATGCTGTGACCGACTGCCCAGACGATCAGCCCGATCAGCCACTGCTGGAGCCCGAGGCCGATCGCGGCGGCGATCGTCCCGTTGACGATCGCGATGATGCGCGGCGCGCCGCCGAGCAGGATCGGCGATCCGAGGCTGCCATGGATCGGCGCCTCGAATCCGTCGATGTGCTGGCCGGAACCGGAATGGGCCGGCGTCATGCGATCAGTGCCCCGCCGCCAAAGCTGAAGAAGGTCAGGAAAAAGGAGGAAGCGGCGAACGCGATGGAGAGACCGAAGATGATCTGGATGAGTTTGCGAAAACCGCCGGCGGTCTCGCCGAACGCCAACGTCAGGCCGGTGGTGATGATGATGATCACCGCGACGATCTTG
>JBBSUS010000574.1:0-2538 GCA_038234195.1 Hyphomicrobiales bacterium
GAGCGTTGCCCTCGAGCAATTCGATGCGTTCGTGGACGACGCCAAGCCCCTTCAGGCGAAGGGCACTGCGATCTTTCTGACATCGAATGCCACGACCGTACCCAGCGCCCTCCTTCAAAACCTCAACCACAATGGCGTGCTGCACGAGCGCAACATCATCCTGACGGTCCGGATCGCCAACACGCCCCGCGTGCCTGATGGCGAGCGGCTCGAAATCGCTGCGCTGCCGGGCTCGTTTACGTTGATGATCGTGACCTTCGGCTACATCGAGGAGCCGAACATTCCCAAGGTGCTCGCAAACGCCGGAGCGCAGGGTTTCGAGATCGACATGAAGACGACGTCGTTCTTCCTGAGCCGTCGCACTTTCCAGGCGTCTTCCAAGATTGGTTTGCCGCTGTGGCAGGACTATTTTTACATCACCATGGCACGATCGGCGACCGACGCCTCGAGCTTCTACAAGCTCCCGACCAACCGCGTGCTTGAACTCGGGCAACAGTTCATCGTGTAGAAAAGTTGGCATGGTTTCGACTGCCGACGCTGGATCGTGCCTCTTGCATCATCGACGGGCAGCAGGATTGCGCTCCACATCCGACCGGCAGTCAGGTCACGGGGATGGGAATTCGCCTTGTCGCGGTGAAGCGACCAAGAGCCAGAGGATCGCGTGAAAATGACGAAGGCCGTTTCCGGAAAGTCGAGCAAGCGAAGTACGGGAATTCACGATCACCGGCAGCTTCGGCAATTGATCTCCGGCATTCGTGACGGTGTCATTCTTGTCGATCTCGACCAGACGATTCTTTGGGCCAACGAGCCGGCACTGGCGATGCACGGCGCCTCGTCGCTCTCCGAACTGGGTGTCGACATCGATGGCTACCGAAGGCGTTTTCGACTGACGTACCGCAACAAGCATGTCCTGAAGGCGGGCGACATCCCGATCGCCGACGTCATGGCCGGACGGAAGGCACAGGACGTCACCGTCGAGGTGTCGCTTGCGGGCGATCCGGAAGCCTGTCGGATTCACCGCATTCGATGTCTTGTCGTCACCAACGAGGACGACGAGCCGGATTACCTGGTGGTGATCGTCGAAGACGAGACCGATCGCTATCAAGCCGTCGATCGCTTCGAAAGCGCGTTCAACGCCAACCCCGCTCCGGCGGTCATCTGCCGTATCGACGATCTCACCTACGTCAGAGCCAACCGCGGCTTTCTGGAAATGACCGGATACGATAAGGCCGACATCGTCGGGCGAAAGGTCAAGCATATCGACCTCCTGGCCCATGCTGCGAACCGTGATGAGACGCTTAAAAAGCTGCAAGACGGTCGGACCGTTTCGCAGATGGAACTGGACCTGCCGATGCCCGACGGCGGCTTGCGGCATGTCCTGATGGCCGGACAGCCGATCGATATCGGCGACGAGCCTTGCCTCCTCTTCACCTTCGCGGATCTCGATGCGAGGCAGCGGGCGGAAACCGCGCTGAGCCAGAGCGAGGAACGCTTCTCCAAAGCCTTTGCGTTATCACCGGCCGCGATGACGATCAGCCGGACGGACACCCGCCAGCTCATCGAGGTCAACCAGGCTTTCGCGCAACTCACCGGCTTCACCACCGATGAGGCCGTCGGACGATCGGCAACGGATATCAAGCTGTGGGTTGGCAAGCACGACGAAGACCGAATGCGGGCTGCTCTTGCAGAGCACGGCACGCTGCGGGCCATGGACCTGAAGGTTCTTCTCAAAGACGGCGGCGAGATCGACTGCCTCCTGTCGGCCGAAGCCGTCACGATCGGCGACGACGCCTGCATTCTGTGCGTCATCCAGGACATCACCGAACGCAAGCGGACTGAAGCCGAACTCGTCGCGGCCATCGAGACGGTGATGTCCGAAACGTCCTGGTTCAGCCGTAAGATCGTCGAGAAGCTCGCCGGTCTTCGCCAGACCTCGCAGACCGCCAACGGTGCCATGGACGTCGACGCCCTGTCCGATCGAGAACGCGACGTCCTCGGATTCATCTGCGAAGGCGCTAGCGACAAGGAGATGGCCGAAGCTCTCGGCCTGTCGCCGCACACCGTCCGCAACCACGTCAGTTCGCTCTACCGCAAGCTCGGCGTCGCCAAGCGAGGCGCCGCGGTCGTATGGGCCCGCGAACGTGGAATTGTCGGACGCGCCGCGATCAGGGGTATTCGCCCCAAGAAAAGCCGATAACAGCCAGACTCCATAGTAGTTTTCGGCCTTGGTACGGAACCTCGCGCTCACCAATTCACGATCATCCCTGAAGGCTCACGTAACCGTGAGGCTCCGTAGGGACATCGTTGAAATGGGAGACGACGTCATGGACGATGATCGCAAGGAAGGCGCCAAGAAGGAAGTGTCCGGATCGGTCAAGGAGGGCATCGGTAAGGTGACCGGCAACAAACAGACCGAGGCCGAGGGCAAGGTCGAGAAGACCGAAGGCAAGGTGCAAGGCAAGGTCGGTGAGATGAAGGACAAGGCTCGCGACCACAAGAAGTGACCGGCGGGCGGAGGCGGTACCGACCGGCCTCCGC
>JBBSUS010000575.1:0-2528 GCA_038234195.1 Hyphomicrobiales bacterium
GAGGTTGCCGCCGAGGCTGTCTCTACCGCAGCCACGAGCGCGTCTCAGCCCGACGCGTCAAAGGCTCAATCGACCGCTCCATCGGGCGAGGCTGAAGGCGTTGCGGCCGGCCAGGCGGCCGAGATGATCGCCAAGCTCCAGGCTGTGACGCGAGAACTGCGGGCGAAGTCGGACTATGTCGGTCCACGGTTTGCCGAGGAGGCGCGCCGCATCCATTTCGGCGAGACCCAGCATCGCAGCATCTACGGCGAGGCGAGCCGGGACGAGGTGGAAAAATTGAGCGAGGAGGGTATTACGGCGGTCGCGTTGCCGTCACTTCCCGAAGACGCCAACTGACGACACCGCAACCGGTTTTCCTCGCGCTCGTCGGGCACCCTCAGGATTCCCGACAGCGCCCTGCCGCTGCCCAACTCGAACAGCGGTCATGGTCAAATCCGTTTCCCCTGGCTTCAGGTGAGCGCGGCGTGAATTTGTCGATGCAATGCGAAAGCCCAATCGCCGATGGCGCGGATTCGCTCTTGAACCTGCGATGGATCAGGCGTCAGCCCCGGGCGCTGCGGGCCAGGGTGACGCCCTTGATGCGGCGAGGGCCATGTTCGTCGTCGTCGAATGGCCCCCTCTCCGTCGCCTGCGTGAAGAGCAGGTCACCCTTGGTGCCGGCGAGGAGCCTGAGATCGGCGAGATCGCAGAGTGCAGTGACCTGAAAGGCCAGCGGGCGCAAATGCACGCGATTGTAGCAGAAGAAAGCAAGTCGGGCGCGCTGGCGCCCCGGGATTTCCGCGATCAATGCCCGTTTGGTGCGTTCGTCGGAGCGAAGCAGCAGGGCCAGAATCTCGAGATGGATCGGACAACTGGCTTCGTTCGGGATGCTCTCTGTGGGGGCCACGATCTCAATCCTTAAAAAGCTGTTGCGCGTCGCTTAAAGTCCCGATTTCGTTGTTGGCCCGAAACGGCGTGCTTCGCCTGGCTCAAGACCTCGCTCCGGCGCTCGTCGGCAGGTAGGAAGGATCGAAAATCGAAGGACCGGTCATCGGTCCGAAGCAGTGCCTTTGTCTGGCGGCTACCGATCCTGGCATGCCACTTCGCCATCAGAGTGCCCGACGAAGCTTGCCCCCAGCTTGAACACGGCGGCGTGTGGGCGGGCCGGTGTGATGCTCAGCGTTCGGATCGCCGCGCCAGCACCATGTAGTTGACGTCGAGGTCGCGGGACCTTTTCCAGGCGTCTTCGAGCGGGTGATAGACGACGCCCGTCTCGTCGATCATCGAAAGCCCGGCACGCTCGACGGGCCCGGCAATTTCGGCCGGGCGTACAAGCTTGGAATATTGGTGTGTGCCCCTGGGCAACCATCCGAGCACGTATTCGGCGCCGACGATGGCGAACGCCATGGCTTTCATCGTCCGGTTGATGGTCGCCACGAACAGAAGTCCACCCGGCTTCACCATGTCGGCGCAGGAGGTCAGGAACAGCTCGACGTCGGAAACGTGCTCGACGACTTCGAGGGCCAGCACAACGTCGAAGGTCTCACCCCCGGCGGCGATGGCTTCAGCGGTGGTCGCGCGATAGTCGATGTCGAGCCGGCTTTCACCCGCATGGATCTTCGCAACCTCGATATTGGTCTCTGAGGCGTCCGCTCCGACCACCGCCCCGCCAAGCCGGGCCATCGGTTCGCAGATCAATCCGCCGCCACAGCCGATGTCGAGGACCGATAAGCCTTCGAAGGGGCGGGCCGTCGTGATGTCGCGATCGAAATTCATCGCGAGCTGCTCGCGGATATATTCCAGGCGCCCCGGATTGAACTTGTGCAAGGGCTTGAACTTGCCGGCCGGGTTCCACCACTCCTGTGCCAGTCGTGAAAAGCGCTCCACCTCGCCGGCATCGATCGTCGTCGTGTTCGGTGTCGCGCTCATGAAATTCGCCCTCGTGTGAAACTCGCTCGATGAATGGGATTTTCGGTTCGCGTGCCCGAAGTCAAGCTATTGGGCTGCTTGGTCGCGCCAAACGTGCGGGTTCGGTGCGCCCACCGTTGCGAAATTCCACCGCATCGGTTACGGAACGCCGCCCTTGCGGTGTCCGGCGCGCCTGTGCTGCCGCCGCCGTGGCGGGTCCGCCGACCGGCGGGCTCGGTCCAGTTCTTCCGGAAGACACCGAAGCTTTCCCATGGCCCGTCTCGTCCTCAAATTCGGCGGCACCTCCGTCGCCGACCTTCCGCGCATCCGCAACGTCGCGCGCCACGTCAAGCGCGAGGTCGACGCCGGCCATGAGGTGGCCGTTGTCGTCTCGGCCATGTCCGGCAAGACCAACGAGCTCGTCGCCTGGTGCCGCGAGGCCTCGCCCATGCACGACGCGCGCGAATACGACACCGTCGTGGCGTCTGGCGAGCAGGTAACGGCCGGTCTGCTCGCGATCACGCTCCAGCAGATGGAAGTGAACGCCCGTTCCTGGATGGGTTGGCAGATCCCGCTGAAGACAGACGGCTCCCATGGCGCGGCCCGGATCGAGGACATCGACGGCTCCGAAATCCTGCGCC
>JBBSUS010000576.1:0-2527 GCA_038234195.1 Hyphomicrobiales bacterium
TCATGAGCGCGCTGTTGTTCCCGCCCCTCCACGAACTACATCATGTGCAACGCCCGTCGGCTTTGACGCCTTGACGGGCGAAGCTGTTTGCGCGGGCACCGTTTGGCGAGCCCGCATTCCAACGTCAGGACCCCGCACATGCCCGAGAAACGCCACGTCGCGAAGATTGAAGTCCGTATCGCCAAGAAGAGCGATGTGGCGGCGATCATCTCGCTCTCGTCGAAGGTCTTCACCGACGAGAGACCATACACCCGCGGCATGATCCTCGGCCAGCTTTCGGCCTTTCCCGAAGGCCAGTTCGTCGTCGTCTACGAGGGCGAGATCGTTGGCTACGCCTCGACCATGATCCTGCCCGAAAGCCGCGCGCTTGCCCAGCACAGCTGGCTCGAGGTCACCGGCGGCGGCTATGCCGCCATGCACGACCGCAAGGGAGAATGGCTTTACGGCACCGAGATCTGCGTCGATCCAGAGCGTCGCCGCCTGCGCATCGGCAAGCGTCTCTACGATGCGCGCCGACGCCTGTGCCAGGACCTCGACCTGAAGGGCATCGCCTTCGGCGGCCGGATGCCCGGCTTCCAGCGCAACAAGAAGAAATACGGAACGCCGGAGGCCTATATCGAGGCGGTGAAGGCCAACGAGGTCAAGGACCCGGTCGCGACCTTCCACCTCAATTCGGGCTTCGAGCCAGAGCGGCTCCTCAAGGCCTACTACCCGTCCGACAAAGCCTCGGGCGGCTACGGCGTCCTGATGGTCTGGCGCAACCCCTATTACGATCCCGCTCGCGAAAACCAGCCCGTGAACCGCTCGAACCCGGACGTGGTGCGCATCGTCAGCGTGCAGATGCAGGCCCGCCAGATCAGCAAGCCGCAGGATTTCTACGACGCGGTGGAATATTTCGTCGAGGTCGCCTCGGAATATGGCGGCGACTTCGTCGTCTTCCCCGAGCTCTTCACGCTGATGCTGCTGTCCTGCGAGACGAAGGAACTGGCACCCGAGGCGGCGATCCAGCGCCTCACGGAGCATACTCCCGACTACGTCCAGCGAATGCACGACATGGCCATCCGTCGCAACATCAACATCATCGGCGGCAGCCACGCGACCAAGACGACGAGCGGTGACATCAAGAACGTCGCCTATGTCTTCCTTCGCGACGGCTCGGTGCACGAGCAGGAAAAGATCCACCCGACGCCCAACGAGCGCCAATACTGGCAGATCAAGGGCGGTGACAGTGTCGAGACGATCGAGACCGACTGTGGGCCGATCGGCGTGATGATCTGCTACGATTCGGAATTCCCGGAGGTCGCGCGCCGGCTCACAGACCAGGGTGCTCGCATCCTGTTCGTGCCGTTCAACACCGACACACGCCACGGCTATCTGCGCGTGCGCTATTGCTGCCAGGCACGGGCGATCGAGAACCAGTGCTACGTCGTGACATCGGGAATGACCGGCAATCTCGGCAACGTCGACAATCTCGACATCGAATACGCTCAGTCCGGCATCTTCACACCCTGCGACTTCCCCTTCGCCCGCGACGGAATCGCCGCCGAAGCGTCCGAGAACGTCGAGATGGTGACCGTCGCCGACCTGAACCTCGCAACCCTCAACTGGGCCCGTTACGAAGGGTCGGTCCGCAACCTGCGCGACCGCCGGCTGGACCTCTACAAGACACGCTGGGCCGACGGCGGCTAGTCTGACGACGTCCGACCTGACGATGAAAATCCAGACGGCTGCTCCTTTCGGAGTGGCCGTTCCTGTTTCAGAACCTACCCGTGCGCCGTCGCGACGCGCTCCACCTCACGCTGGCGCTTCTGGCGACGAGCCTGCCCGAGCAGCGACAGTGTGTAGAGAACCAGCGCCGTCCAGATGAAGGCGAAGGCGACGATCTGCCAGCCGCCGAAGGGCTCGCCGAAAACGAAGACCGCCGTGCCGAGGATCAGCGTCGGCACGATGAATTGCAGGATGCCGACGGTGGTATAATGCAACCGCCTTGCGCCGGCCGCGTAGAAGATCAGCGGTACCGCCGTCAGCGGTCCGGCGCCGATCAGCAACAGCGTCTCCGACAGGCCCGCGCCGAAATGCAGCCGGCCCGGCAGAAATGCCAGCACCAGGAGGCTCGGGATCGTCAGCACGACGACCTCCAGAAAGAAGCCCTCGCTGGCATCCACCTTCACGGTTTTGCGCAACAGACCGTACGTGCCGAAGGAAAACGCCAGCACCAGTGAGATCCAGGGCAGACCGCCGGCCTTGAACGTGAGGATCGCCACGCCGACGGCAGCGAGAGCGATGGCGAAGCCCTGCCGTCTCGTCGGTCGCTCGCCGAGGAAGATCGCCGCCAACGCCACGTTGACCAGCGGGTTGATGTAATAGCCGAGGGCCCCCGCAATCGCCTGGCCTGACACCACCGCATAGACATAGGTGCCCCAGTTCAGCGAGATGAGCGTCGCCGTCAGCGCCGCCAGTGCCATGGTGCGGATGTCGGTCAGGACGGCCAACGCCCGCCTCAGCGCACCCTGCCACCACAGGATCA
>JBBSUS010000577.1:0-2526 GCA_038234195.1 Hyphomicrobiales bacterium
AGGAAGCACCGGCTACAGAAGAAGCCGGTGCCGCCGGCGGCGCCGGCGCGAGCCCGAAGCCTTCGAGCGCCGCCGCGCTTTTGCAGCCCGCCTCCAGCGACCGCAGTCTCGAAAGCAAATCGATCGCCGCCTTTGCCGGTGGCAGCGTCTCCCAAGGCGATGCAGCCACCACCGGCGCGCCGCAGAACAAGTCCCTCTTCGCCTCGCTCTTTGCCAGATCCGAGGCGAAGACTCCCGTCGCCAATTCTGACCGCGGCAAGGGCCGACGCGTCATTCTGCGACGCGATGGCGCGCCCGAAAGCACGAGCGACAACGCCCTGCCCGGTGTCGACCCTTCCTCGCTCTTCGAGATCGGCCAGCGCGCCTCCGCCGACGAAGATATGGTCGAGGATCTGACCGATGGCGGCAGCTATCAGGTCGCGTCGCTCTCCGGTCTTGCGCGGCTCGCGCCGAACGGCCTGAGGGTCCAGCGCGAAAGCGTCGAGACTGCCTGCTTCCCGCGCGGGCTCGTCAGCCTTCTGCGGCGGATCGAGAGCCGATTCGGCAAGCCGGTGGTCGTCACCTCGGGTTATCGCAGTCCGTCGCACAACCGCGCCGTCAACGGCGCCCGCCTGTCCCAACATATGGGGTGCAAGGCGGCCGACATCATCGTGCCGGACGTCGATCGCTTCGCTGTTGCCCAATATGTCCGCTCGCTGCCAGACCGCGGCGGCGTTGGCACCTATTGCAACACCGTCGCCATTCACGTCGACGTCGGCCCGAAGCGCGACTGGAATTGGCGCTGTCGCAACCGCAGCATCAACTGACCTCGCTGGCGCGCCGATTTTGCCAGGATATTCAGCGTTGAGACGAGGTCCCGGCACAGCGCGAAACTCGCCGGAATTTCATGTCCGTTCGGCCTTGCGATCCCCGCAGAAGCACCGTATACACCCCCTCGCTGCGCCCATCGTCTATCGGTTAGGACGCCACCCTTTCACGGTGGAGAGAGGGGTTCGATTCCCCTTGGGCGTACCATTTGGTCCCGTTTTGGACCCGCTCCCCGCAGATCAATCCGAATCCGACGCCACTTGCCATTGCCGTGCCCGGCATAGTGGTATCGCTGTTGATGCTCAAAAGCTTCTGGCCGTGTGCGGCACCCTGTCGAGCGTCACAGGGTCCAGCGCCAGTGAGCCTTTCTCGCCAATCGAGCGTATACGCACAACAACGACGCGATAGCCTTGTCCTCCACGGAATTGTCTATCGGACGGCGTGGCCGGTGGCATGGACTTCAGGCTTTGGCGCGATTGACGATCCATTTGCGGGCGACCATCATTTCATGACGTTCGAAGCGCATCCCGCCCTTCGCGTAAAGAGGCTCCGGAGACCATGACACCGTCGCAATGCCGAGCCGGTCGGGCACTTCTCGGCCTGCCATCAGCAACACTCGCCGAATCGTCGGGCCTGCGTGCAGCGACGGTCGAGGATTTCGAGGCGGGCGCACGCAGCATTTCCAACGATGCGGTGGAACGCATGCGCGTCGCACTGGAGGGCGCGGGCGTCGCCTTCCTGCCCTCCGATGGCGATGGCGGCGAGGGCGTGCGCCTGCGCATGGGTCCGCGCTACCAGCACGGCACCCGTCCCGAGGACCTCAACACCGGGAACGACGACTGACGCGTGACGAGATCCAATCCGGCTTCACGGCCCTCCCGCTTTCTGCCGAGCCTGATCTTTTCGTAGGATCCGTGTAGATTTTCCACGCCATGCTCTTGAGCTGAAATGCCGGGACCGCGATTGTTTTCACCGCGTCGCGCCTGGCCTTCGAACGCAAAAGGCCGCCCCGAAGGACGGCCTTGAATGTGTGTCCGCGATGGAAAGGAGGATCAGCGCGAATAGAACTCGACAACCAGGTTCGGTTCCATCTGCACGGGATACGGCACGTCGTGCAGGCCCGGAACGCGCTGGTAGGTGGCGACCATCTTCTGGTGGTCGACCTCGATGTAGTCCGGCACGTCGCGCTCGGCCAGTTGCACCGATTCCAGACCGATCGAAAGCTGCTTCGACTTCGGACGGATCTCGATCACGTCCCCCGCCTTGCAGACGTAAGATTGGATGTTGGTGCGCACGCCGTTGACGTTGATGTGGCCGTGATTGACGAACTGGCGAGCCGCGAAGACCGTCGGAACGAACTTCGCGCGGTAGACCACCGCATCGAGACGGCTTTCGAGAAGACCGATCAGGTTCTCGGAGGTATCGCCGCGGCGGCGGGCGGCCTCCTCGTAAATCTTGCGGAACTGCTTTTCGGTCACGTCGCCGTAATAGCCCTTGAGCTTCTGCTTGGCGCGCAGCTGCACGCCGAAGTCGGAAACCTTGCCCTTGCGGCGCTGACCATGCTGGCCCGGGCCGTACTGGCGACGGTTGACCGGGGACTTCGGACGACCCCAGATGTTCTCGCCCATGCGGAGATCGATTTTGTACTTCGCTGATGCGCGCTTGCTCATCGCATTTCCTGTTTATATCACGAAGCCGCCCGGACCATCCTGCGGCAAT
>JBBSUS010000578.1:0-2520 GCA_038234195.1 Hyphomicrobiales bacterium
GCACATAGACGTCGAAAGCCGCGCCATCCATGGCGCCCTCGATGATCCAGGGGGCGACGAGTTCATGGCATCTGAGGCCGGCCACAAAAGTCTGGGTCCGCCATTTGCCGAACGGCGCCTGCGCCCGCAGACGCTCGCCGCAGGGGCTGCGTCCCCTGAGCGGCGTCATGTTGGTCTTCACACTGGTTTCGTCGATGAAGACCAGCCGTGCTGGTTGACGGCGCATGAAGGGCTGACGCCGGCCTTGCCACTCACGCCGCGCCGCTTTGACGTCGGAACGTTCTTGCTCCGATGCCAACAGTGTTTTTTTTATAGGTGAACCCTTCCTGGCGCAGGAGCTTGGAAAGATTCGACGGATCGGCCGTCACGCCGTGCTGCTCTTCCAGCCAGGCGGCAAGGCTCGGCATGGTGATGTCGGGCTTGGCCTTCACCTTCTCGATGATGGCGAGCCGATGCGGCCCGAGCTTGCCGGACCCGGCAGGACGGCCCTGCCTGGCCGGCTCCACGGAACCGGTGCGCGCGTAGCGGGCCTGAATTCTCACCGCGGTCGAAGGCGCAACCTCGAACCGCGCTGCCGCCGCGCGCCGCGTCTCGCCGGCCGCAACACCGCGAACGATCCGAAGCCGCAAGTCCGATGAAACCGATCTTCCCATGGTGCGAATCCTCCCGCGCCCAAGGAATCAGAGTTCGCATCCAAGCGGAACCATCCGATTCAAAATTCTTACCGGACGCTCTAGATGGGCGAGTGCGCCCGATTGCCGAGGCGACAGGTTTGGCGCGTCGATCGGCACGAGTTTGACGATCGGCTTGTTACGCCTTGCAATCAGGATTTCCTCGCCCGCCTCGGCGCGCGAGACGAGTTCTGAAAGAGATGTTTTCGCTTGGTGCATATTGATCGTCGCCATTGCCAAATGTTAGCGAGATAGATGGCTAGTTGCAATCTGGATGAACGATGACCGCAGCCCATTCCGCCACCACCAGAACCGGCATCGGCGGCTGGACCTTCGCGCCATGGGAAGGCACCTTCTATCCCGACGACCTGCCGAAGAAGCGGCAGCTGGAATATGCCGGCTCGAAGCTGACCAGCATCGAGGTCAACGGCACCTTCTACGGCTCGCAAAAACCCGAGACCTTCGCAAAATGGGCCAGCGAGGTGCCCGAGGATTTTGTCTTGTCGCTGAAGGCGCCGCGGTTCGCGGTCAACCGCAAGATCCTGGCGGAAGGCGGCGAGTCGATCGCACGGTTCGTCGATTCCGGCATCGTCGAACTGGGTGAAAAGCTCGGGCCGATCCTTTGGCAATTCGCGGCCACGAAACAGTTCGACACGGACGACATGAGTGCGTTTCTCGATCTCCTGCCCAAGGCGATCGGAGACCGGAGACTGCGTCATGTCCTCGAGCCCCGTCACGAGAGCTTTGCCGTGCCGGCGTTCGTCGAACTCTGCCGCAACGCCGGCGTCGCCATCGTCTGCGCCGAGAGCGCCGACTATCCGCAGATCGCCGACGTGACGACCGATTTCGTCTATGCGCGCCTGCAGTCGGGCAACGCGGACATCCCGACCGGTTACACGCCGCAGGCCCTCGATGCGTGGGCCGAGCGCGTGAAGGTCTGGGCCAGCGGCGGCGCGCCCGAGGATTTGCGCTACGCGCATCCGGACGCAGCGGCAGAGGCCAAGCCACGCGACGTGTTCGTCTACTTCATCCGCGAGGGCAAGATCCGCGCGCCGCAAGCGGCGATGGCGCTGGCCGAGCGGGTCGGAATCAACCGCTGAGCAGTCGCGACGAGCCCTGATGCCGTCAAAACTTATCGGACCAACGCAACCATCTCCCCCAGAACCTGCGGCATTAGCCTTGGCAAATCCTCCGCGATCAGCCCTGGTCCGAACAGCTCGGCCGCGCGGGCGTGCATCCAGACGGCAACGCAGGCGGCCTCGAAGCTCGGTATACCTTGAGCAAGTTGTGCCGCGACGAGGCCGCAGAGGACATCGCCGGAGCCGGCGGTGGCAAGCCAGGGCGTGCCGTTGGCATTGATCGCGACGCGACCGTCGGGCGCGGCGATGACCGTGTCCTCGCCCTTGAGGACGACGACCGCGCGGGCGCGTGCCGCCGCCGCCAGTGAACGACTGGTCTTCGCCATGCTTTGGTCGGCGGCAAGATCGGGGAACAACCGCGCAAACTCGCCGGCGTGGGGCGTCAGCACAAGCGCAGGCCCCTGTTCCAAACGCATGTGTGAAGCGATCTGCGATCCCCGTTCCTGCGAAACGCTGCTGCGGGTGTCTGTCGAGCGTATTGAGCCGGCGGGAGCTTTTGCGGCGTCAAACAGCAGCTCGGGGCAGTCTTTGAAGGACGAAATGCCGTCGGCGTCCAACACGAGACGGCGCCCGCCTGCCAGAATCGCCACAGCATGGACCCGCGCATTATCGCCGATGCCGAAGCCTGGGCCGAGAACAAATGCATTGAGCCGCTCGTCTTCCAAGAGCCCGTCGAGATCCTCGCTGCCGTCGCAGCGCTTGAGCATCAC
>JBBSUS010000579.1:0-2518 GCA_038234195.1 Hyphomicrobiales bacterium
CGCGCCCGTCGGCAGCGCCAAACGCGTCGACGAGAAGCACGCCGTCGGTCCAACCGCTGCCGCGATCCAGAAGCGTTTCGATCCATGCGGCGACCGCTTCAGCAGAGCCGGCGCGGCTGATTCCGGAACCTGCAGGGCGATCGATGGCAAGGCGATCTTCGGCGATCGCGGCTTCGAGCCCATGCGACCAGGCGAAAGAGCCGATCGGGAAGGCCGGCGAGAACAAGGTCAAAAGACTGATGAGAGACGGCGTGTCTCTGCCTGCGCCTGTATCCATCGGCACAATGCATTCGCCTGCCGTCCCGTCGTCGACGATCGATTGGGAAGACCTCCAAGACGATGGCATGATCAGGCGGCCGTCTTTGGCGCATGGCCATGGTCTTGGCTGTGCTGTGAATGCTGCATGGCGCCCTGTCCGGCATAGGCACCGCCTTCGGGATCGAAGGGCGCCTCGAGTTCGGTGACGGTGGCGCCGAGCCCCTTGAGCATCTCGACGATCACGTGGTCCTCGCGCAGCAGGATGAAGCTGTCATGGATCTCGGCGGGCAGATGCCGGTTGCCGATCTGCCAGGCCAGCGCCAGGAGATGGCGGGCGTCGCGGCCACGCACTTTCATCAGCGGCTCGGGCTTGGCCTTCACTGCGATCAGCCGGCCGTCATCGAGCACGATGGCAGCGCCTTCCACGAGCAGCATCGCTTCGGGCAGATCAAGAAGGAAGGCGATGCCGCCGTCGGTGACCATCGCCATTCGGCGGCGATGGCGCGCCGTCTCGTCGAGGGTGATCGTGTCGGCCGCTTGGTCCCATTCGCCGCGGCGCTTCACCGAAATGCCGACGATCATGGCAAAGACTCCGCGCTTGGACTTGAGACAGACGACCCGTTGCGACCAAGATACGGCGCTCGGGCAGGAACGACCAGCCCCAGCCGCTCCGAGCTTTTGAAGAGAGCGCCCTGCCGCCGAAAATCGCCGATGGAAGTCCTTCATGCCGCTTCAAAACCGCGTAACACCGAACGGCGAGATTGTGGTCGATCCGGCTCGTGGCACACTCACAGGCAATCGCGGCATCCTGCATGACGCGCCTGGCCAACTTGGGTCCCGCCGCTGGACTTCGAAGGCCTGGATCACCTGCGCACTCGAGTTCAAGGCCCGCCGCCGCGCGGTGATGAACGGACGCTCCTGGACCGAGCTCTTCTTCCTCGACGAGGCGACGGCGCTCGCCGCCGGGCATCGCCCCTGCGCCGAATGCCGGCGCGCCGACTACAACGCGTTTCGGGGCGCCTGGGCGACGGCGCATCAGAATGCATCAGTGCCGAGGGCGCCCGAAATGGATGCCATCCTCCACCGCCACCGCGTGGAGCCCTCCTCACGGCAGCAGATCACTCATCGCCGGATGGCAAGCGCTCTGCCGGACGGAACCTTCGTCGAGTTCGACGATCGATACTGGCTGCTTCACAACGGCGCACTGCACCTTTGGAGTTCAGGCGGGTACTGCGAAAGGCGCGCGCTCCCAGCAGGCGAAGTCACGGTTCTGACACCCGCGCCGACCGTCGACGTGCTCGCTAACGGCTATCACGCCTCGGTTCATGAAAGCGCTGATAGCGGTTGACGCAGCCGAGCTTACGCGAGTCTTCAGAGCTTGCCGCGACCCCACACCATGCTTCGGCCGCCCGATCGCGTCGGCACGCGATTGCGCGACGCGATCCGACAATGGGCGATTCCTAACGCTTCACCTCGCAGATCGAGCCGGCCTTGAAATCCTTGGTGAGGGCGTCGTAGAGGCGCGCCCCGGGTCCCTTGGTCCACCAGATCGTCCGCCCGGACACATATTGCGCGCCGGAGCCGGCGGCGACATCGACGAAGAGCGTCGGCTTGCCGTCAAGAGGAAGCAGCGCCAGCGTGTTGCCGGGCAGGTTGATGTATTCGACCGTCATGTCCACCGGTGCCGCCTCCTTGGAGGTGCGGCAGACATAGGTGACCTTGGTGCGTTGGGCGTTGCCCGGCAGGTCGAGGCTCAGCGCCGCCGAGGCGGACACGGTTCCCGTGGCCAGGCACAACGCCACAAGGGGAGCAGCGGCCGCAAGCCTTCCCAGGACTCCGAGGTCTAGCCGACTCAAACCAGCGTTCGACATGATAATTCCTTCATTCGCCTGCTGTTTCGGCCGCATCATCGGGATAGTAACGCTCGTCGAGGATTTGCTCGATCGTAAACGGGCAGGTCGACGGGAATACAGCTTCAGCCAAGTGCGTTTCGCCGGCCGCCTTGAGACGCGCCGTTTCATATTCATCTGCAAGCACCTGGGTCGGAAACGATTTGAGGCTTGGATTTTCTTTCAATGCGAGGATGATCCGCTTTCTCTGTTCGACGATCGTTCCGCGCCACGAATTGGACCGACCTGCCGGCTGGTGCGTCCATTTCAGGAGATGCTGCACGAGCACCATTATGCGCGATCTAATTTCCTGCTTTTCCGAACGTCCCAACGTTTCAACCTCGTCCACCAGGTTCGCGACATCGAGCTTC
>JBBSUS010000580.1:0-2517 GCA_038234195.1 Hyphomicrobiales bacterium
CGCATCACGGATGCCACGAGGACCGCGCATCCGCGAAAGAAAGAACGTCGCCCCCGCGACAGAATGGAGTTCAGTATGAAACGTCTTGCCCTGCTTCTGGCCACCTCGGCCTTCGTGACCCCGGCTCTGGCCGCCGACGTCGTCTACAACGAGCCGCCGGCACCGGCGCCTATGGTCATCGAGCCGATCGTCCAGACCAAGACCTGGACCGGCCTCTACATCGGTGGCCAGGCTGGCGCAGCCTTTGGCAATTCCAGCAATGGCGCGCTGTTCAACACCGGCGGCGGCAACACCGGCGGCAATGGCATCTTCAACGGCAACGACAACAACACCGGCTTCGTCGGTGGTGGCCACATCGGCTATGACTACCAGCTGCCGAACAACATCGTTGTCGGTGCGGTCGCCGACCTGAACTATCTCGATGCCAAGTCGGACCGCTCCTATACGGTGGGTGGATCGACCTTCTCGACGTCGAGCGACATCAACTATCTCGGCACGGTTCGCGGCCGCGTCGGTTACGCCTTCGACAGCATCCTGCTCTACGGCTCGGGCGGTCTGGCCTATGCCGGCGTCGACAACAATTCGTCGGTGTCGAACGCTGCCGGCGGAACGTTTGCCGGCTACACCTTCAAGAAGGATGGCAAGGACGCCGACATCGGCTATTCGGTCGGCGGCGGCGTCGATGTGCTCGCCACGCAGAACATCTCGTTCGGCGTCGAGTACCTCTACACCAACCTCGGTTCGAACGATCAGACGATCACCGGCACCAATGCCGCCAATACGAACACGGTCAGCTTCACCAACAAGTCGAACAACAACGATCTCGACTTCCACACGGTGATGGCCAAGGCGTCGTACCGCTTCAACTAAGACGACCTTCATCCGGTCCGGCGCTTGGCGCCGGATCGAGTGATCGGCCTGAATGCCCGCCGGATCGAAAGATCTGGCGGGTTTTTCGTTATTGAGCCGTCGTGCGGGCCGGTGTTGGCCCGTCAGGCCAAGGGCGGCAGGCCGAGGTCGATGCGGCGAGGCAGGTCCGCCCCGCGTCGCGAGCAGGTGATCGCCGCCGCGCCCACCGCGAAGGTCAAGAGGTCTTCGATTTCCTCCGCCCCGGCCGCTCTGAGTGCACTGCGAGACAGACGCCCACTTTCCTTCAATCTGGCCAGCATTGCCGCCTGGAACGTGTCACCGGCACCCACCGTATCGGCAACAACGACCCGCTTGCCTGAAGCCCGCGATTCGACGCCGCCGCTGGTGGCCGCGACTGCCCCTTCGCTGCCCCGGGTGACCACCGCGAGTTCAGCCCCGGCCGCAATCCAGTCGGCCAGCAAAGATTCGATCGAGCGGCCCGGATACAGGAGTTCCAGGTCCTCTTCGCTGGCCTTCACCATCGCCGCGAGCGGAACGAGTTCGGTGATCTTGGCCCGCCAGAGGTCGAGGTCGGGAACGACCGACGCCCGGATGTTCGGATCGTAGGAGATGAAGCGACGATCGCGCTCCTGGCGTACCAGCTTTGCCAGCGCCGACGCCGTCGGTTCGCTCACCGTCGAATAGGACCCGCCGATATGGATGGCGTCGATCGAACCCGGCAGATTGACCGGGATGTCGTCGACCGCAATCGAACGATCGGCGGTGCCTTCGATATAGAAGGAATATTGCGGACTGCCGTCGGGTCCGAGAGACACGATGGCGAGCGTCGTGTTGCGATCGGTGGGAATGAGCAGGCTCTGATCGATTCCCTCGCGTTGCATGAAGGCGCGCAGCCGACGACCGTAAAGATCGCTGGAGATGTTGGAGAAATACGCCGAGCCGTGGCCGAGGCGCGCCAGCCCGAGCGCCGCGTTCAGCGCCGACCCGCCGACCCGGCCGGCCAATGAGATCGCACCCACGTCGTCACCGGCTTCGGCAAACAGATCGAACAGCGAATCGCCACAGCTCAAGAACATAGAGGCCTCCCATCCCGCCAGACATGCGCCGCCGCCTGTCGTCGCGGTGCTGGCTTTCGTCGCTAACAGGTCTGAAGGCCGCCGAAAAGCAGCGCGGATGCGATTGCCAGCCCCTCCGGCGGCGCTCGCCGGGACGGTTCGGGCTCTGGTGCCCTTCCTCTCGCTGCGCCATTGCCTATCATCGACCCTTCGCGCCGCTGAACGCGGCGCAGCCGGCAGGGGAGAGCTTCCAATGACATTCGCCACGATCAATTCGATCGCCATGCATTACCGCGTCGAGGGCAACCGCAACGGCCCGGCGCTGGTCTTTTCCAATTCGCTCGGAACCGATTTCCGCATCTGGGACGAGATGGTCGCAAGGCTCGCCGGCGACTTCACCGTGCTGCGCTACGACACCCGCGGCCACGGCCTGACCGACGCACCGGACGGGCCATATGCGATGGAGACACTGGCAGACGATCTGGCCGCCTTGATCGATCACGTCGGGCTCGCGGACCCGCTCGTCGTCGGCCTGTCGATCGGCGGAATGATCGCCCAGTCGCTGAACCAGCGTCATGCCGGTCTCGCCAAG
>JBBSUS010000581.1:0-2511 GCA_038234195.1 Hyphomicrobiales bacterium
AGCTTGTGCTTTGGGATGCCGAGACGGCGCGCTTCATTGACGATGTAAAGCGATATCAGTCCGCCCGCCGCGTCGCCGAGGCCTGGCACAAGACCGACGATCGCGTCGCCGCCGAAGCGGATCCCGGTACCGGGTATGTGGATGGCAGTGTCCATCAACCGAGCGACCTTGGCGACGCGGTTCAGGCGACGCTGGCGGTCGGCGATCTCGGACGCGTTCGGATTCGGCATGAAGTTCTCCCAGTGGACCGCCGGATAGGCAGCGATCCTGAAACGATGACGACGACTACGAATCGGCCGATCGTGACGCCGCGTGTTGCGGGTCTTGATTGCAGCATATGGGTTTGGCGACGCCCGGCTGAAAGGGCGATCGCGGCTGATCCGCGTCGCGGCCGCAAGCGGCCCCCCTTGGATGTGCAGAGCTGCCGGCGACCTCGGAATCGTGGCTTTTGCTCCACAGATCAAGCGCGGAGGCCAAGCGCACCTCCATTCGATCGCCAAACCGCTCTGCCGGCTTTCTTCGCAGGTGAGGTCGCCTCGACATACGCACGCCAAGGTCGCGCACTCTTGTGGGGGTGGCTATGATTCGGCCGAACGGCAGGGGAGACGGGTTTGGCGATTTCGGGTGTCGATGCGTTGCGGGTGACGAACACGGAACACGGCGTCACCGGGCGCACGATCAGCATAGGCCAGCCCTATTCCCTCACGCAGCTCTCGCAACCGAGCGCGCCAGCGCCATCCGAAGGCGCGGCAGAGGCACCGGCCAACATAAATACTCAAAAGGCCACCGACGCGACGACCCGGTTGAAGACGACGGACGAACCGCCGATCTCGCTGAAGCCCACAGGCGACGCGCCGGTCACGCCGCCTGCAGCCAAAGGCACGGCCAGCAATGCAGTCGATGTCGCGCCCAACCTTCCCGGTAATCCGGCGCCACCCGCGAAGACCGGGACATTGCAGCAGGCCCACGCGCCCGGCTCGGGCAAGGGCGGCTCTGGCGTTGAGGCGGCGCACGGCTCCGAGACCGGCCTCATCGCCATTGCTTTCGTCATCGTCGTCGCGGTGACCGTCGGCCTCGGGCTGATGCGCCTTCGCCAGCCCCCGCTCGTCGGCTTCATCCTCGCCGGCGTGTTGCTGGGACCCTCCGGACTCGGGGTGATCGCGACCTCGAACGAGAACGTCACCATGCTCGCCGAGATGGGCGTCCTGATGCTCCTGTTCTTCATCGGCATGGAATTGTCGCTGAAAGCTTTCGTGGCGTCCCTGAAACCGGCGGTGAAGATCGCCGGCGGCCAGCTGGTGGCGGCAATGGCGATCTCCTTCGGCCTGATGGCGATCTCCGACGCCACTCTGGCCGAAGCGATCATCCTAGGCTTCATCATCGCGCTGTCGTCGACCGTCGTCGCGATGAAGATGCTGGAGGACATCGGCGAACTGCGTCACGAGCCCGGTCGGATCGCCGTTGCCGTGCTGATCGCCCAGGACCTGGCCGTCGTGCCGATGCTGATCGTCGCGACTTCGCTGGGCGGCAGCGAGGCGGTGAGCTGGACGGCGGTCGGGGTCAAGATCGCCATCGCAGTGGCGATCCTCGCCGCGCTCTTATGGTTCCTGGGCAACCGGCCGAAGCTCAAGCCTTCCTTCGCGCCCGCGGTCGAGAAGAACGTCGAGATCCTGGCGCTGGGCTCGTTGGCCTTCTGCTTCGCGGCCGCCGCGGTTTCAGGGCTCATCGGGCTGTCGCCGGCCTATGGCGCCTTCATCGCAGGCCTCGTCGTCGGCGCTTCGACGCTTCGTTCGCCGGTAATCCATGTGGTCGAACCGATCCAGGCGATCCTGCTTGTCGTGTTCTTCCTGTCGATCGGCCTGTTGATCGACCTCACCTACATCTTCGAGAACTGGCAGCTGGTGTTGATTGCCTCGATCTTCGTGATCATCGCCAAGACCCTGTTGAATATTGCACTCATCCGGCTGGCTGGCTTGCCGCACCGCACGGCGGTCGAGGCTGGTTTGTCCATGGCGCAGATCGGCGAATTCTCTTTTGTCCTGGCGGCTGCGGCCTTTGCTTCCGGCGCGATCGGCGGCGACGTTTATCGGTTGGCGCTGGCCGTGACGGCGATCTCGCTCCTGATCTCGCCGGCCTGGATGGTGGTGATCCGGCATCTGGAAGGCGAAGCGCGCTTCGGCTACGCCGAGTTCCGCAACGCCTTGGCCGAGCTCTACGAGGACCGGGTCGAGAGCGTCGAGGACATGGGCATGTGGGTTCGTGTGCGCGGCCGGGCGCTTCGGCGAGCGGTCAGGCGCCGGCGTGCGCGCAAGCTGATCGAGCGGCGGCGTGCCGTCTCTGCGTCCGCGACGGGCACCGAGGCCGAGCAGACGGCGCACCCGGCGGGAGAGTGAGCGCTGTGGTCGATCGTGGTGTTGGTGCAGATCACGCCGTCGATGCCGCTGCTGAGCAGCACCTCGGCGATCGCGTCGAGTTCGATTTCCGTGAGGTCGGGCGCGATTTTCAGCAGCA
>JBBSUS010000582.1:0-2510 GCA_038234195.1 Hyphomicrobiales bacterium
GCGGCATGGCGATGATCTGAGTGGAAGCGAATGTCGCGGATCGCTTGGCCCCTGTCGCTGAGCATGATAAGCGCCCGCGTTGAAACATCATGTTCGCTGTCCTTGGCAGCGGGCGAGTGCGGTGGGGCAGGTTTCTACGCTTGATAAAGCGTCGCCCCGCGTCTAACGAAAGCGGCAATACCCGTCGCAATAGAGGACTGAAAATGAGCGAAACCGCGGACCGAGTGAAGAAGATCGTCGTCGAGCACCTTGGCGTCGAGCAGGAAAAAGTCACCGACAATGCCAGCTTCATCGATGATCTTGGTGCCGACAGCCTCGACACCGTGGAACTCGTCATGGCTTTCGAAGAGGAATTCGGCGTCGAAATTCCGGACGATGCAGCCGAAACGATCCTGACGGTCGGCGATGCCGTGTCGTTCATCGAGAAGAACAAGTCCTAAAACACACTGGCCTGATGCGATTGGGCTCCTGCCATCTCGGCTCGGCTCTTGCGGGCCGCGTGTCCGCCTGGGCGAAGAGTGATTGATGAGACGTGTAGTGATTACCGGCGTCGGCATGGTAACGCCCCTTGGGGCAGGTGCCGACGTTACATGGAAACGGCTCCTGAATGGCGAGAGCGGCGCAGGCCGCATCGACAGTTTCCGGGTCGACGACCTGCCTTGCCAGATCGGTGGACAGATTCCACGCGGTGACGGCCAGAACGGTACGTTCGATGCCGATCAGTGGATGGAGCCGAAGGAACAGCGCAAGGTCGACGACTTCATCCTCTTTGGCATGGCCGCCGCGACCGAAGCGCTCGATGATGCCAATTGGCATCCCGAATCCTATGAAGATCAGGTATCGACCGGCGTATTGATCGGCTCCGGCATCGGTGGCCTTCAGGGAATCGAGAAGACCGCTCTGATTCTCGCAGAGAAGGGGCCGCGTCGGGTTTCGCCCTTCTTCATTCCCGGTAGTCTGATCAATCTCGCCTCCGGCCACGTATCCATCCGTCACAAGCTCAGAGGCCCGAATCATTCGGTCGTCACCGCCTGCTCGACCGGAGCGCATGCCATTGGCGATGCGTCTCGGTTGATCATGCTCGGAGACGCCGACGTGATGGTCGCGGGCGGCGCGGAATCACCGGTTTGCCGTCTGTCGATGGCCGGCTTTGCCGCCTGCAAGGCGCTGACCACCCATTTCAACGATCGTCCGGCGGAGGCCTCGCGGCCCTACGACCGCGATCGTGATGGCTTCCTGATGAGCGAGGGCGCCGGCATCGTCGTTCTGGAAGAGCTCGAGCATGCCGTGGCGCGGGGCGCCAAAATCTATGCCGAAGTCATCGGCTACGGCATGTCGGGCGACGCCTACCACATCACCGCGCCCGCCGCCGACGGCGACGGCGCCTTTCGCTGCATGACGATGGCGATGAAGCGGGCCGGCATCGATCCGTGGCAACTCGACTACGTCAACGCCCACGGCACCTCGACGCCGATGGGCGACGAGATCGAACTGCGTGCGATAGAACGTGTCGTCGGCGACGCGGCGGACAAGATCACCATGTCGTCGACGAAGTCGGCGACCGGGCATCTGCTCGGCGCCGCCGGTTCCGTCGAAGCGATCTTCTCGGCCCTGGCAATCCGCGACAATGTCGCGCCGCCAACGCTCAATCTCGACAATCCCTCGGTCGAGACGAAAATCGATCTCGTGCCGAAAGTGAAGCGCGAGAAGCAGATCGATATTGCCCTCTCGAATTCTTTCGGATTCGGTGGCACCAATGCCTCGCTGGTGTTGCGCCGATTCACCGCATGACGAACTAATTTCCAGCCCATCGGAGCGCCAGCCGGCGATGCTTGAGGTCGTCCGGGCTTTTGCCACATTGGGATGATGCTTCGGCGGTCACGAGACACAGTTCAAAGGGGTGATCCGGTGGCAGATCAGTCAGGCGGGACGTCGGTAGACGGTGGACGGCTGGGCCGTGGCATGAAGCCGGTCGAGACGCGCAAGCCGAAAGCCCGGTCGCGGCTCGCGAAGAACCAGCTCGTCATCTTTCTGAATCTCTGTCTTTCGGCAGCTCTGATCATCATGCTCGGCGTCGGCGCAATCGTCTATTGGGGCACAGGCCAGTTTGAGGGACCAGGGCCGCTGACCAAGGAGACGAGCTATGTCGTGCCGCGCAACACCGGGGTGTCGAGCATTGCCAGTGGCCTGGAGCGGGAAGGCATCATCAGCGATGCGACCGTCTTCGAATACGGCGTGCGCGTGGCCCAGACAGCCTCATCGCTGAAGGCTGGTGAGTACGCATTCGCACCAAGGGCGTCGATGCGCGACGTGATGGACAAGCTGACCGAGGGCAAGTCCATCATGCCTTCGGTCACCATACCCGAGGGTTGGACGACAGAAAAAATCTACGAGCGGGTTGCCGCCGACGACACGCTGACGGGTGAAATGCCTGCAATGGCGCCCGAAGGCACCCTACGACCCGACACCGATCTCTTCCAGCGCGGCACGAGCCGCACCGAAGTCATCCA
>JBBSUS010000583.1:0-2509 GCA_038234195.1 Hyphomicrobiales bacterium
GATCGCCGTGCCGCTGGTCGCCGCGCCGCTTTTGATCAGCGCCACCGGCAATCCGGCACTGGGTGACTGGGCTCGCCGCAACCGCCTGTTCGAAACCCCGTTCGAAGCCAATCCCGACCGCGTCATCCAGGATTCGCTCGCTTGGCGCGAGCGGCTGCATCGCATTTCAATGGCGACCGACCGTAAAAACGACACGGTCGAGCCGTCTGGCGTCCTGCCCGACCTTGCTTGAGGCCAAAGATCGCTGAATGACTGCTGCAGCAATCCAGCCCGTCCGGATATCCTCCGGGCGCGACTACCGCGTCGACTTCTGGCGCGGCGTTGCGCTGGCGATGATCTTCATCAACCACATTCCCGGCAACGTCTTCGAAAACTACACATCGCGCAATTTCGGCTTCTCCGATGCGGCCGAACTCTTCGTCTTCCTCGCAGGCTTTGCCTCGGCGTTTGCCTATGCGCCGCTGTTCTTCGCCGGCCAGAGGCTTGTTGCCTCGATCAAGGCCTGGCGTCGGGCGGCGGTGCTCTACATGGTCCACATCCTCTTGAGCACCATGGCCTTCGGCCTCTTCGCCTGGGCGACTCTGGTGCTCGGCGAGGGCGATCTGATGCGCCATAGCGGCCTCAATCTGGCGATGTCGCACACGCTGGAGACGATGATCGGCGTCGTCGCGCTCGGTCATCAGCTCGGCTATGTGAACATCCTGCCAATGTATTCGGTGATGCTGTTGATGCTGCCGATCCATCTGGCGCTCGCCGCCCTGGACCGGCGGCTGATGCTCGGGGCGGCGATCGCCTTCTGGATCGTCACCTTCGTTTTTCGTCTGGACGTGCCGGCCTACCCGCTGCCGGGCGGCTGGTTTTTCAATCCCTTCGCCTGGCAACTGATCTTTGCCATCGGCCTCTATTGCGGCCTGACGCGGAAGGACAAGGGAGTTGCGGTACCCTACTCGGCGATCGTCTACGGCCTGTGCCTCGCCTATGCCTTCGTCTCGTTCGTGACCATCCGCTTCGACCTCTGGTATGTCTGGGGGAAGCTACCCTTCCCGGTGCTCGTGTCGGGCTTCGACAAGACCTATGTCAGCCTTCCGCGGCTCCTGCATGTGCTGGCAATTTGCTACATTTTTGCCAACGCGCCGAAGACCTCACCCTTCGCGGCGATGTCGAAGGACAATCCCTTGGTCATGCTCGGCCGCCATTCGCTGCCTGTCTTTGCGGTGGGCACGATGCTTTCGCTCATCGGTCAGGTCATCGAATACGGCCGCGTGCCGTCCTTCCTCTTCGATTTCGTGCTGGTCGCGGCAGGTCTGTCCATCCAGTTCGCCCTCGCCCGCTATCTGGATTGGTGGCGCATGGCCTCCAAGATCGTGGTGAAGTCCCGCGATCCGATCGCCGCAAGCGCCCAGGGAGCGATGGCCACCCCCTCGCCGCCGCCCGCGCCGGCTGCGGTCCCCCCGCAAGTCACGGGACCCGTCACGGCCTCGCCTGCGACCGTCTTGCCGATGAACCGGCCTCCCCGTCGATCGACCCGGCGCTGACAGAAAACGCCATCGATTCGAATCGCCGAGGCAATTCAAAGTCCTGCCGATCGGCATCGGCCTTCGCAAAAAGCAGGCCGATGCCACCATCCGCGGGCACCACACTGCGTCACCCCCCGACATATCCGTCTGGTTAGACGAGAGGCCTATTGTTTTCCGTGTCGAAAAAATGAAACGTGCGCGTCCAAATAAAGCCACAGTGGGAGGGGCGACCATGAGTTCAGCGAGTGCGACAGGAATGATCGACGACGGAGGCTGGCTGTCGCGCAGCCGAACCGTCGCCGGCCCCAACTTCAACCGCTGGATGGTGCCGCCGGCCGCACTTTGCATCCATCTTTGCATCGGGATGGCCTACGGCTTTTCGGTGTTCTGGCTGCCGATGAGCCATCTGATCCCCGGCGGCGACAGTGCAGCCTGTCAGGCCCAGGGCTTCTTCGCGGCTCTGACGACGACCAGTTGCAACTGGAGCGTCCCGGCCGAAACCCACGTCTTTGAAACCTTCATCGCCGTGCTCGGCATCGCCGCGGCGATCTGGGGCGGCTGGCTCGAACATGCCGGCCCGCGCAAGGCCGGCTTTATCGCGGCGCTTTGCTGGGGTGGTGGTTTGATCATCGGCGGCATCGGCGTCTCGACGCACCAGCTTTGGCTGTTCTATCTCGGCTGCGGCCTGCTCGGCGGCGTCGGACAGGGACTCGGCTACATCACTCCGGTGTCATCGCTGATCAAGTGGTTTCCGGACCGTCGCGGCATGGCGACTGGATTGGCCATCATGGGCTATGGTGGCGGTGCGATGATCGGTGCACCGCTTGCGGTCTGGATGATGCGCTACTTCGGTGCAGAGGGTCAGCCCAATCCTGCTGCGGCCCTTATGGCACTCGGTGTCATCTACCTGATCGTCATGTCCATCGGTGCGTTCGCCTTTCGCGTTCCGCCGACCGGCTGGCTGCCGGAGGGATATACGCTCCCGAAGGGCC
>JBBSUS010000584.1:0-2506 GCA_038234195.1 Hyphomicrobiales bacterium
GATCATCAATGTCGGATCGGCCCTCGCCTACCGGTCCGTTCCGCTGCAATCGATCTATTGCGGTGCCAAGGCCGCGATCCGCGGCTTTACCGATTCACTGCGGTCCGAGATCATCCACGACAAGCTGAACGTTCGACTGACCATGGTCGATCTGCCGGCGGTCAACACCCCGCAATTCGATTGGGCGCTCAACAAGATGGGCCGCAAAGCGCGCCCGGTTGCGCCGATCTACCAGCCCGAGGTTCCAGCACGCGCCGTCCTGTTTGCCGCCAAGAACGATCGCCGGGAAATCTGGGTCGGCATCCCGACGATCAAGTCGATCCTCGCCAACCGGATCGCACCGGGACTTCTCGATCGCTATCTCGCCGGCGCGGGCTATCAGGGCCAGTTGACCGATGATCCAAAACCCGAGAACGCACCAAACAATCTCTTCGATCCGGTGAAGGGCGATTATGGCGCCCACGGACGCTTCGATCGAACCGCCAAGGCGGGAAGCTGGGAAATGTTCACCGACCGCCACCGCACCGCCTTCTGGAGCGCTGCGGGCATCGCCGCCCTCCTCGGCGTCGGCGCCCTGCTCAAGACCGGTCGGCAGGATAGGCGTCGGCGGCTTCGGATCCGCTCGCGATAGTGTTCCGACGAAACTCTCGTCGTTCGTCCAGCCCTTCCTGAAACGCCTGGTTCCATATCCATGACAACGCCAATCGAAGACTATGGAATGATCGGAGACGGCGAAACGGTCGCTCTCGTGTCGCGTTCTGGTTCGATTGACTGGCTTTGTCTGCCGCGGTTCGATTCGCCCGCCTGCTGCGCCGCGCTCCTGGGAACTTCCGAGCACGGATGCTGGTCGATCGCTCCAGATGGCCCGGTGACGCGCAGCCAACAGCGCTATCAGCCCGATACGATGGTGCTCGAGACCGACCTGTCGACCGACGACGGAACGATCCGCATCATCGACTTCATGCCGATTCGCGATGGAAAGAACCCTATTCTCGTGCGGCGCGTAAGCGGCCTGTCGGGAGCCGTTCGAACCCGGCTCGACGGCATCTTTCGTTTCGACTACGGCAAGATGCCGCCCTGGATCACCGAACAGGACGGGGGCCCGACGCTGCACGTTGGCCCCGACCGGCTTGTCCTGGAAGGTCCCTGTGAATTTCAGATAGATGGCGGAAATCTTTCGTCCCGTTTCACCGTGAAGGAGGAAGACGAGTTCGATTTCATCCTCACCTATAGCGCCGCCCACGAGATGCCATCCGACGGTCTCGACGTCGAATCTGCTCTCAAGAAGACGCAAGCCTACTGGCGCGACTGGATCGGCACCTTCGACCGCAATCTTCCTTATGCGGATGAGGTCCGGCGTTCGCTCCTGATCCTGAAATGTCTGATCCATCGGCCGACAGGCGGCCTGATCGCAGCTCCCACGACTTCGCTTCCCGAACAGCCGGGCGGCACCATGAACTGGGATTACCGCTACTGCTGGCTGCGCGACGCGACTTTTACGGTGAGTGCGTTGACCGGGTGCGGCTACCTGGAAGAAGCCACGGCTTGGCGCGACTGGATCCTGCGGGCCGTCGCCGGCGCGCCCAACAAGATGCAGATCATGTACAGGGTCGACGGATCGCGACGGCTCGACGAAGCGGTACTCGAGTGGTTGCCGGGCTATCGGTTCGCCAAGCCCGTGCGGGTTGGCAACGCTGCCGCGGGGCAATTACAGCTCGATGTCTGGGGCGAGCTTCTTGCGATGCTGTATACATCCGAGAAGTCCGGCATGGA
This sequence comes from Hyphomicrobiales bacterium, assembly GCA_038234195.1. Taxonomy (GTDB): domain Bacteria; phylum Pseudomonadota; class Alphaproteobacteria; order Rhizobiales; family Rhizobiaceae; genus Aurantimonas. The sequence continues at coordinate 1,774 of JBBSUS010000584.1, forward strand.
GCGCTCGGAGCAGGGCGAGCAACTCGGACGTGCCGTCGTCGCCCATGTCGAAACTATCTGGCAGGAACCGGACCAGGGACTGTGGGAAAGCCGCGGGGAACCACGGCACTATACCTATTCGAAGGTCATGGCCTGGGTCGCGATCCAGCGGTATCTGAACATGCAGGGAGCCGAATCCCTGTCTGGCGCGGAGCGCAAGCGGCTAACCGATCTTCGCGACCACATGCACGCGACGATCTGCAATGAGGGTTTCGATGCGGGGCAGAATTCCTTCACGGCCTATTTCGGCGGCCGCGAAGTCGACGCCGGGCTCCTTCTTTTGCCGAAGGTCGGGTTCCTGCCCGGAGACGATCCGCGCATCGTCGGGACCGTTGCGCTGATCGAGAAGACGTTGGTGAAGAATGGTTTTGTCCATCGCCACCGCATGGACGCGCTCGTGCCGGAAGGCGCTTTCTTCGCCTGTTCGTTCTGGCTTGCCGAATGTCAGCTCTGGCAAGGCCGGCGCGACGACGCGGTGAAGACGATCGAAAGCGTTCTGGCGGTCGCAGGGGAAACGGGACTTCTGTCCGAGGAATACGATCTCACCAGTCGGCGACTGTCGGGAAATGTGCCGCAAGCGCTTAGTCACCTGGCGTTGATCCATGCCGTTCTGGCGCTCGCCGATTACGATCGGGACGGGACATTGGACCAGCCGGATTTGTGAGGAGTCTTTTCCAAGCGTTGTTGGGCGATA
>JBBSUS010000585.1:0-2502 GCA_038234195.1 Hyphomicrobiales bacterium
CAAGCTGACCCCCGCCGAGGCGATGTATCATTTCCTATCGGGCTACACGGCCAAGGTCGCAGGCACCGAAAAGGGCGTCACGGAGCCTTTAGCGACCTTCTCGACCTGCTTTGGCGCACCGTTCATGCCCCGCCATCCGACGGAATACGGCAATCTGCTGCGCGACCTGATCTCGCAGCACGGCGTCAATTGCTGGCTCGTCAATACCGGCTGGACAGGCGGCGCCTACGGCACCGGCAAGCGCATGCCGATCAAGGTGACGCGGGCGCTGCTCGGCGCCGCGCTGGACGGCACGCTCAACGACGCGGAGTTTCGCACCGATGCCAATTTCGGTTTCAAGGTGCCGGTCGCCGTCGAGGGCGTCGACAAGCAGATCCTCGATCCACGGGCGACATGGTCGGACAAGGCGGCCTACGACGCGCAGGCAGAAAAGCTCGTTGCCATGTTCGGCAAGAACTTCGAGAAGTTCGAGAGCCATGTCGACGAGGCCGTGATGGGTGCCATGCCCTCGATGGCGATGGCTGCCGAGTAGGCATCGGCCGAAACGTCATGCAAGATCGAAGGCCCGCCCCGCGCATCGGTTCGCGGCGGCGGGCTTTTTGCTATGACCGTCCGTGCCATTCGGATCGCAAGGCGATCGCGGTATCGATGGCAGGGCGAAGAGCGAGGCGACCATGGCAGGCGGCGACGATCTGACGATCAGCGCACGAGTGACGATCCCGGCCGCCGAGCTGGAGGAGCAGTTCATCCGCGCCGGCGGACCGGGCGGCCAGAACGTCAACAAGGTGTCGACCGCCGTGCAACTGCGTTATGGCGCCGCCGGCTCGCAGGCGCTGCATCCCGATGTGCGTCGGCGACTGTTCGCGCTGGCCGGCCGCCGCGCGACCAAGGACGGCGACATCCTGATCGAAGCCTCGCGCTTTCGCAGCCAGGACCGCAACCGGGAGGACGCGCGCGAGCGCCTGGCCGAACTCGTGCGCGAAGCCCTGAAGCCGCCGCCGCCCAAGCGACGCAAGACTCGGCCCACCAAGGGCTCTGTGGAGCGGCGCCTGAAGGCCAAGAAGGGCCGCTCGCAGGTGAAGGATCTTCGCGGTCGGGTTGATCCCTGACGACGCACGGCGCCCCTAAGGCGGCGTAGTCGAACGCTCGTCCGTCAGCGTGTTCGCATCGGTGTGGCCGCGGCGGTCGTCCTTGCGGAGGGGTGCGGATTCCGGGTGCCCTGAAGCCATGCGGCGCTTGGTCACGTCGCGCGATTGCGGCTCTCGGTCACCATTCCGATCCACCGGCGCCCAGACGCCATTCGACGCTGAGCAGAACACGAAACCCGTTCAGCCTTGCGATCAAGTGCCTGGCTTTGTTTCATATTCCCGTGGCTCTATTGGCCCTTAATGATTATCCGCATTCCGCTTCGAGCAATGCGCGAAGTGCGCCTGTGATGAATGCGCAGAATTTTCTGACAATACCGTGATCTCCACGTGTGAAACCATCGGTGCTTGCCGCCGTATCTTACCCATCACCCCAACCGGGGCAGATCAAAACGAATTCAACGGGAGACACTTCACATGATCAAGGCTCTTATCCGCACTACCGCTATCGCTTCGCTCATCGGCGCCGGCTCGCTCGCCATGGCCCCGGCTTCGTTCGCTCAGGACGCCAAGCCGATGGCCAGCTCCGAGATGCCGATGGTCGGCGGCGCACCGATGGACCCGTCCAAGACCATCCCGGAGAACGCGTCGCAGGCTTCGAACCTGACGACGCTGGTTGCGGCCGTGAAGGCGGCCGGTCTCGCCGAGACGCTGGGCGGCAAGGGTCCGTTCACTGTGTTCGCGCCGACCAACGAGGCGTTTGCAGCCCTGCCGAAGGGCACCGTCGATACGTTGTTGAAGCCGGAGAACAAGGATCAGCTGACCAAGATCCTGACCTATCACGTGGTCCCGGCCGCAGCGACCTCGGAAGCTGCGATGAAGATGATCAAGGACGATGGCGGCGAGCACAAGGTCAAGACCGTCGAAGGTGAGGAACTCACCCTTTCGATGGATGGCGACAAGCTGATCGTCACCGACGCCAAGGGCGGCAAGGCCACCGTCACACAGGCCGACGTCATGCAGTCCAACGGCGTCGTGCATGTCATCGACGCGGTCCTCATGCCCTGATCCATCGTAGGTCCCCAAGACCTTCGATTCTCCAGAACTGACCGTCGCCCGTCTCGTCCTTTTGGATGGGGCGGGCGTTCTGCGAGGAAGGGCGCAAGACGATGCCCCCTGGCAATGAAAATGAAAATGACGGTCTCGTGAAGCGGTAAGCTGAAACATTGCCACGATCGGCTGCGAAACTATGATCGAGTTCGCGTGCGGTTTCGACTTGTCGGCAGCTGTGGCGATGTCGCGCCCAACCCAACCCGTCGATCCTTTCACGGCGCTCAGAGCGTCGCCGCGCAGACGGCCCGAAACTGGCTTCGACACCGAGGCGACCGGCGCGACAAGGTCACATGACGAAATCCAG